>JACQAX010000399.1 GCA_016194795.1 Deltaproteobacteria bacterium
CTCGACCTCGGACGGGTGAAACACCGTGTTCTGGGCTTCGGGCGTAAGCTGCTGCTCCACCGCCGAAAGATCGAAGAGCTCGATTCCGCTCAGGTCCCAGCCGTGCGAGCCCGCCACCGCGTTCAGCTCGTCCTTCGTCTCGGAGAAAGTGATGTAGAGGCTGTTTTCCCCGCGCCTCTTGGCTTCGAGCAGGAACTGCAGCGCGAGCGTCGTCTTGCCCGTGCCGGGCTCGCCTTGGACGAGATAAAGCCGGTTCGGCGGCAAGCCGCCGCCGATGATCGAGTCGAATCCGGAAATTCCCGTGCTTGCGCGGGTGTTTCCCGCGGCTCGTCCATTCTTCATAGAAATAGTCCCGCGGACTTTAACGGAGGCGAATTTATTGGGCAAGTTAAGGAATTGCGTAACTGGTGGCGTTGCCCGGCTGCTGAAATTCAAGCAGCTCGCTCCGTTCGTGCATCGGCCGTCCGAAACCGGCGCGAAATCAGCTGCCTGCGCGCCGGCGCGATTCTGTCTTAAAATGATGGTGGGGGACGACGTGAAACCGGGACGCGTGGCGATTTCCATGCTTCTTTCGACCGCTGTGCTCGCCGTGTTCGGCGCGGCTTCGGCGCGCGCCGACTGCGTGATGAAGCTTGGCTTCTGGTGCGACTTCACCAAGGCGTCGAAGTTCTCGTCGACGTCCGACGGGACGTTGAAGCTCAAGCCCGGCACCAAGGAGCTCGACCTTTCCGGCGTCGAGGCGATCATCGCCGAAGCCAACAAGAAACCGGAGCTCGATTACACGGCGTGCATCGGGCGGCTTGGCGGCAACAGTGTCTCGAGCAGCTACAGCGCCCCCGACACCGCCGCGACCTGCGCGCCGAAGTTCGCCGAGCTCAGCGAGGGTCTCAAGAAATCGCAAGACAAGCTCAACGCGATGGTCGGTCGTTACAGCCACGACGCGTACGCGCGCGGGGCGCTGCCGTCCTACGAGCCGTTGGGCGAGGCGTATCCGGGCCTCGACTCGCCGGCGTACGGTTACAGCAAGCGACAGCAGGTGATCCGGCCGCTCTGGAGCTGCGGCGAGGGCTTCATCGATCCCGCCCTCCTCGACCGCGAGATCCTGAGCAACCTCAAGACGCTCACCAAAGACCAGAGCCCCGACTGCAAGAAAAAGATCGGCAATCGGATGGCGCATCTGCTCTACGACGCGCAGCTCGACGCCAAGCAATGCGCGAAGTTTCCCGTGCCTTGCGGCGAGCGCCGCGCGAAGCTCGCCCAGGCGATGAGCTATCTGGCCGATGCCGGGCTTCTGCCTTACCTGAGCCCGGCGGAGGCCCGAGCCGTCCAGAAAGACTGCGTCGTCGACTGGGGCAGCGCCAACTCGAAGATCCACCAGGCGATGAACGAGAGCAACAAGGTGGTGGCTTGCGAGGAGCTGACGCCGGGCCAGTCGAAGGTCGTTCAGGGGAATACCGGCACCGGCGGTGGCGCCCAGTATGCGCTCTCGAAAGTCGGGCCCGACGCGTTCCGCGCGACGGTCGACCTGAGCTTCGTTCAGCCGAACACGACTCCGCCGAAACCCGTTTCGGCCGCCACGAGCGCCAGGCTTCGCAACGCGGTGAAGGCCTGCTTCACGAAGCTCAAGGGCGCGTTGAAGGGCGACGGCGGCGAGACCCTCGAGCTCGCGCTGCGAGAGTCGTCGGATACCGGCACGGCGCCGCCGACGCACACGATCGCCGTCGACTCGGTGGAGCGAATGGACGCCGCGACCTGGAACGAGGACATCAAGTGCCCGGTCATCGCCCACGAGGTCATGCACGTGCTGGGGCTCCCGGACGAGTATCCCGAGAAATGGATAGGAAAGAAGATGAACGCCGACGGCAGCTTCACCGAGGTCAAGAAGGACGCGACTCCGGCGGCCACCTCGTACGATTGCCGGGCCATCGCGCCTCTCGACTCGCTCATGAACGACCACAACGCCGCGTTCGATGCCTACTGGCCGGCCGATCTTCTCGTGTGTAAATGCCAGACCAGCGATTTGAAATGCACGAGCGACATGGACAAGCTCGACGGCACCGCCAAAAAGTGCCCGAACGGCCAGGCACCCGAGAAGCACAACATCGCCGGCGAGATGAAGGGCGACGCCTGGCGGGGCATCGGCCGCAACACCGTCTACTCGCACGGCGAGCCCGGGGTGAACGGGCAGACGTGGGGCTATCTCAACATGCCGAGGCGCTCGCTGCTTTACCCGGCGGAGTTCCGCGCGCTCGTGAGGCCGGGCTGCCTCGATCGCAACAAGACTTATCTCGCCTGCGCGCGCGACTCGACGGCGACCTCGCCCGAGCACTACGGAACGGGCCGCTGCAGCGTCGACAAGCCCGACGCGTGCTCGGCGGGCGGAGCGGGGTGGTTGAAATGAAGACGTTGCTTATTCTGCTCGTGCTGCTCTCGATTCCCGGCGCGGCGGTTTCGGCCGGGGACAAGATCGTCCTGCGCGCCGAGCGCGACCTCTACGGTACGCAGCTCCAGCAGGCCGCGGCCTTTGATGGCGACAAGGTGACGATGTCGAGGAACTCGAACTTTCTGTGCGAGAGCTCGAACCCGGTCGTGCTCGGGGTTTTCGAGAGCAAAGGCTCGGAGAAGCTCCAGGGAACGCGGGTGCTGGCCGAACAGCTCGCGTTGCGGGTTCGGAAGCGCCCGCCGGGCGCGGTCGGAAGCGGCACGCCGCATGGCCTGCGGGTTTTTCTGGGGAGCCGCGAGCTGACCGGGGACCGGGCCTACTCCGACGCCGTTCAGCGCCTGATCACCGGCCTCTGCGACGCCGAGGCCGCCGGCCTCGTGGCGAAAAGCGCCGTTCAGGTCGAGCTCAAGGGCTCGGGGGCGACGGCCGTGCTGCTCGTCACCGAGCTGAGCGACGGCGCCAAGGGCAAGACGGAGGAACGCTCTCTCTCGGAAGCCTCCTGCAAAACCGCCGGCAAGAAGCTCACCTGCACCGTCGCGAACTGGGGCACGGCGACGTTCAAGGCGCCCGGGCCGCATTGACCGCGGCGGCCATCTGCCCCTTGAGCTGGGTGGCGGCCATCGCGTACCCGCCGTCGTTTCCGTCGACGAAATGGACGTGCGCTCCATCCTCGAAACGCTCGAGAAAGCAGGTCATGAGAGCGGTTGCCGAGGCGTGGAGGCCGTAGAAGACCGTACCCGCGGCGCGCTCGCGCTCGAGAAGCTCGCGGATGGCGCTTTCCATCTGAGGCGAGCAGTCGATCACCATCCGAAGAGTCTCGTCGAACTTGCGGAAGTCGGAATGCGTCGCCATCGAGTCGACGTAGCGGCGAACGTCGGTTTTTCCGAGGGGCACGCCGAGCGCCCTCAGCACGCGGACGAGCGCCATCTCGAAGCCGATCTTGAGCAGGCGGAGCGGCGAAACCACGCCGCCGGACTGCAGCTTCGCCTCGGCAAGCGCGGCTCGCCAGTAGCGCTCGGCCCGGAGCATCGACGACTTGATCGGGTTGGCCTCGGGCGCCTCGAGGTCGACGATCGCCTGCAGCTGCCGGATGAGCTGCTTCAGCGTTTCGAGCCCGAGCGCGCCTTTCCCGCGCGGGCGAACGAGAATCGAGAGCATCGTGCCGCGCGCGCTGTGGAGCGGTGCCCAGCGGCACGAGAGCCCTTTGAGCGCCGCCTCGTCGGCCTCGGCCGGAGCGGCGTCCGGCAGCGCGCCCCGTCCCGACTTCACCCACTTCTCGGCCATCGTCAGGCCGTCGCCGCTGAAAAACGCGATCGATGGACCGCCCTTCAGCACGAAACGCGCGACGCTGATCGGGGCTCCGGCCTCGATGAGCTCTCGGTGGGGAATGAGGCCCGTCGCCAGGTCGAGCCCGTACGCGTGGCGCACGTGCTGGCGCGCGACGCCGAGGACTCGCTCGATCTCGGCCCGGCGCTCGGGCGGAACGAGGGCGGTCGCGCCGTCGCCGCCGAAGACGAACGGGAAGCTCGTCGTGCCGAGAAGATTGGCCAGCGCGGCAATGGTCGTGGCTCCCGCCATGTTGACCCACTTGTACTGCCCGGCCTTGATGGCGGCCGTCGAGCCGCGCACGTCGGTGATGACGACGAGCCAGTCCTGGGGGGCGCGCCGGTACACTTCTGGGCGCGTGAATTCCGCGAAATCGGCGAAAGGCTCGAGCTCGGCATAGAAGTCGCCCATGCACCTGAGTGTAGCCCGCCGCCGAAATCTCGGCACGAAAAGAAATTCCGTGTAAGATGGCCATGTGAACACCACCGACACGACCTGGATGATGATATCAACCGGCCTCGTATTGATGATGACGCCGGCACTCGGATTTTTTTACGGCGGAATGGTGAGAACGAAGAACGCGCTCAACACCCTGATGATGAGCTTCATCGCCCTCGGCTTCGTGGGCCTGTGTTGGGCGTTCTTCGGCTACTCGCTGGCCTTCGGGAAAGGCTGCTCCTGGATCGGGGGAGGCGAGTTCCTCTTCCTCAAAGGGGTCGGCCTGGCGACGCAGCCGGCGGCCGCGACCATCCCGCATGTTCTCTTCATGGCTTACCAGGGCACGTTCGCGATCATCACGGCCGC
>JACQAX010000431.1 GCA_016194795.1 Deltaproteobacteria bacterium
ACGAGCTCAAAGACCTCAAAGAGGGGATGTGGTGTCCGGGCATCGTCACCAACGTCACCAACTTTGGCGCGTTCGTCGACATCGGCGTGCACCAGGACGGTCTCGTCCACATCTCGCAGCTCTCCGACCGCTACGTGAAGGACGCGGCGGAGGTGGTGAGCCCGGGCGACCGCGTGACCGTGCGCGTGCTCGAGGTGATTCGCGAGAAGAACCAGATCGCGCTCACCATGAAGTCGCCCGAAGGAAAGCGCGCACCGAGGCCCGAGCGCCCGCAGCACGACGGCGAACGGCCGCGCGGCGATCGCGGGCAGGGGCGCGGTGGTGGTGGTGGCGGAAGGCCGCGGCCGAACGGTGGCGGTGATCGTGCGCCGCGTGTTCACGAGGTGGCTGCGAAGCCACAGCAGCTGCCGTCGCCGCAGCGCCAGTCCGCCCCTCAGAGGCCGAAGGGGCCGCCGCCGGCGCGTCCCAAAGAAGCGTTCAATAATCCCTTCGCGGGTTTGAAGGACATCTTAAAGAAGCCTAGTAGCCGAGATTGACGGGCGTGGGGACGCGGTCGACGCGCGCTTCCGTCGAGTGGGGCGCGATGGTGGCTACGGCCAGCAGGGCAAGAAAGCTAAGAGTGACGACCCAGTATTTCAGCATCTTACCCCTCATTTAAAGCAAGTCGCGGGCCGCGGCGGCTTTTGCCTTCGACCGCTTTGCGAACAAGGGGTTAGCGGGACGCGGGAGCGCGGGGGATGTCGAGGTTTTTTACAGCCGAGACGCAGAGCTGCAGGCCCAGGTGGCCGCAGCCCTTGCCGAGGTATTCGGCCTTTCCGGTACGCGCCGCGAGGATCATGCAGGCCTCGCCGTTCTGGAGCGAGCAGGCTTTTTCGAAAGCCTCGTTGGCTTTCACGGGAGACGCTTCCACGCCGTTGCCGGTGAGGTGGGCGAGGCCGAGCTGGTTGCAGCCGCCGGCGTCGGAAAGCGCGCAGGCTTTGGCGTGGAGCTCGGCGGCTTGTTTGGGGGTGGGGCTCAAGAAGGCGAGGGCTTCGCACGATTTGCCCAGGCCGAGCTCGCAGGCCTTGCCGAAGAAGCGCGCGGCAGTGTCGTTGGCGCGGTCCTTGGCGAAGCCGAGACCGGTGGTGTGGCAAAATTCGACGTCGCTCGTGCAGCGGGCGAGCAGGACGTTTTCTCCGTCCACTCCGAGGGTGCCCGGCGCGGTCGTCGCGGGAGCGGTCGCGGTGGTCGCCGCTGCCGGCGCGGTCGCGGTCGGCGCGTTTGGCGGCGGTACGGCCGTGGTGGGCTGCTGCGCCGACGTCGTGGGCGCGGTGTCCGTCGGGGCGTCGCCGGCGTCCGGCGTGCCAGCGGCATAGTTGTTCTTCTTCTCTTCCGCGGTGAGCAGGCTCTCCTTCAGCGCCTTGTTCGCGCGCATCGTCTGGGCCGCGTTGGTCAGCTGCGCGGCGATCGACTGCGGCGCCGTGGCCGGAGCGCGGTTCGCAGTATCCGGCGCGCGGCGTGCGGTATCCGGCGTGCCGTCGCCCACGAGTCCCTTGTACTTCACCGCCGCGCCGACCGCGACCACCAGAGCCAGGCCGACGGCGATCCCGCCGAAGCCGATCCCTTTGGAGCCGCGCGCGCTCGCGGCTTCTTCAGCCGCCCGTTGTGCCGGGGTTCGATATGCCGTGTCCGCCGCGTGCGGGCGCGCCGCCGCTCCGCTCACACCGACGATCGCCTGCTCCTGGTGGTGGGCGTGGCCGCTGATCCCGACGAGCTGGACTTCGACCGACTCGTTGGGCGTGGTCGAGATGCGATACGCGGGCACCGGCGTTTCGATGTTCGGGAGCTGCTGCGGTCCGAGGGCGCGGACGTGCAGACCCTCGCGCGCCTGAAAGTGGGTGAAGACCGTGTGCGACACGCAGAGCTCGCCGGGACCCACCTTCGAGTGGAGCAGCCAGGCGATCGCCGCGCCGTTGCCCGCGACCTCGGTGCCGCGCTGGATGACGGTTCCGAAGTCCAGGCCCGTGCGGAAGCGGACGTTGAGCTCGTCGGCCACGCGCGCGTTGCGGGTCTCGAGGCTGGCGTGGATCTCGATCGCCGCCGTGAGGGCGGCCTCGGGGGTGTCGAACTCGAGCGCGATGGCCCGGGCGCTGAACTTCAGGCGCGAGCCGTGGAGGCGGTCGAGCACCGGCTTGACGATCTTGGTGAAGATCTCGGGAACGAGCGTCTGGCCGACGACCGCGGGATCGCCCTTGCCGATGATTTCGGCAAAAACTACCGCGCTTTCACGTTTTGGCGGCTTTTGGGGGGCCGCTGGTTGCTGGAGCATCGGTTACAGATCGGAGATTCTGTGCAATTTCTTGACAGTTGCGGGAAAACGCCGCGCGTCATATGAGTCTGGCTATGAAAAAGCTGCTTATCGCGACTCTTTTGACCTGTTCGACCATGGCTGCGGCCGACCCCATGGTCCGGGTTTGGATCCCGCTCGATGAGCTGCGCGATGCGCCCTTCGACCTCGTGCTCGTGAACGTCACCGGCGCCGGCGTCGCCGGGTACTCGCACCTCCTGAGCGGCTGCGTGAGCCCCGACAATATGCACGGCCGTGGCCAGGGCGCTCTCGCGCTCGCCGGTCGGCGGAGCGACAACGTCGAGGTCGCCGTCCAGGCGGGCGACGATCGCGTTTTCGATCTCTACGGCGTGAAAGAAGCCACCGGAGAGATGTTCTTTCTCGGCTCCACTACGGTCACGCTGACCGACAACACCCAAATCCGCGTGCCCGTCACCGTGACGATGGGCGCGACTCCGTCCGTTCGCTGCCCCCGCCACTAAAAGCCGCGTTCGCCGACTTCGTTAACGGTGGCAGGCCCAGGCGCAAAGAACGCCGAAACCCGTCACGATCCCGCCGACGGCCGCGACGTATCCGATGAGGACGAGCGGGATGGCGAGGGCGGGTTTTTCGGCGACTTCGGTGATCTGTTCAACGATTTCATCGTGCGTCATGGCTCACGATTATGGCATAAAAAGCCATGCTTCGGCAACACGCGGTTATCTTCGACATGGATGGCGTTCTCGTCGACTCGAACGAGGCGCACTTTCTCACCTTCCAGCGCATGGCCGCCGAGATCACCGGAAAGCCGTTCACGCGCGAGCTCTGGGCGCGCTCGATCGGGATGCACAACAAGACGATTTTCCCGATGTGGCTGGGCGAGGGGATGAGCGATGCTCGCATCAATGAGCTCGCCGATCTGAAAGAAGCGATGTAGCGCGAGCACTGCGCGGACATCTTAAAGCCGGTACCCGGCGCCCCTGAGCTCGTGCGCGCCTTGAAGAAAGCCGGCGTGCCGATTGCCGTCGGCTCGTCGGGCCCGCGGCTGAACGTGGAGCTCGCTTTGCGCGTCGTCGGCGTGACCGGGGAGTTCGAGGTCGTCGTCACCGGCGACGACGTTACCCACGGCAAACCGGATCCCGAGATTTTCCTGACGGCTGCCGCGCGGTTGAAAATGGATCCTGCCGCGTGCGTCGTGATCGAAGACGCGCCCCAGGGCGTGGCCGCCGCGCTCGCCGCGCGGATGAAGGTGATCGGCGTGATGACGACTTGCGAACGTGAGCCGTTGTCGGCCGCGCACCTGGTGGTTGCGTCGTTGCACGACGTGAGCCCGAGCCTGATCGCGGGGCTCTAAAAGTCACGGAGCGGTTGCGGCCGGATGTCGGCGGTTTCGGACGCAGTCCTGAAATCGTTTTCTGGACCGCATCCGAAACCGAAACATCCGGCTGCCACCGGACCGATCTTCCTAATGCTTCTTGCCCGGCGCGCCGTGGTCGTCGAACTGCTCTTCCTCGGTCGAGCCCTTGAGCGCCGCCGTCGAGAGCTCGCCGCCGGCAATCGCCGTGGCGACCTGGTCGAAATACCCCGTGCCGACGAAACGCTGGTGCGCGGTGGCGCGATAGCCCTGCTTCTCGGAGGCGAACTCGGTCTCCTGGAAGCGCGAGTACGCCGCCATGCCCTCGTCCTTGTACTTGTGCGCCAGCTCGAACATCGAGTAGTTCAGCGCGTGGAAGCCCGCGAGCGTCACGAACTGGAACTTGTAGCCCATCTTGCCGAGCTCCTTCTGGAAGCTCGCGATCGTCTTGTCGTCGAGGTTCTTCTTCCAGTTGAACGAGGGCGAGCAGTTGTAAGCCAGAAGCTTGCCCGGGAACTCGTCGTGAATCGCCTTGGCGAACTTGCGAGCCTCATCCACGTCGGGATGGGCCGTCTCGCACCACACGACGTCGGCGTAAGGCGCGTAAGCCAGGCCGCGCGCGATCGCCGCGTCGAGGCCGCCCTTCATCTTGAAGAAGCCTTCACTGGTGCGCTCGCCCGTGATGAACTTCTTGTCGCGCGGGTCGATGTCGGTCGTGATGAGGTGCGCGCCGTTGGCGTCGGTGCGCGCGACGATCACGGTGGGCACGCCCATGACGTCGGCGGCGAGACGTGCGGCGTTGAGCTTCTGCACGGCTTCACTCGTCGACACGAGCACCTTGCCGCCCATGTGGCCGCACTTCTTGGCCGAAGCGAGCTGGTCTTCCCAGTGCACGGCCGCCGCACCCGCCTCGATCATCATCTTCATGAGCTCGTAGGCGTTGAGGTTGCCGCCGAAGCCGGCTTCGGCGTCGGCCACGATCGGCGCGAACCAGTTCGGGCCGGGCTTGCCTTCGGCATGCTGGATCTGGTCGGCGCGCGCGAAGGCCTGGTTGATGCGCTTGACGACGTTCGGCACGCTGTCGATCGGGTAGAGGCTCTGGTCGGGGTACATGTGGCCCGCGAGGTTCGCGTCGGCCGCCACCTGCCAGCCCGAGAGGTAGATGGCCTTCAGGCCGGCTTCGACTTGCTGAAGGGCCATGTTGCCCGTCAGCGCGCCGAGCGCGGGGATGAAGTCTTCGGTGTGGAGCAGATCCCAGAAGCGGGCGGCGCCGTTCCGCGCGAGCGTGTACTCGATCTTCACCGAGCCGCGCAGGCGGTAGACGTCGGCGGCCGTGAAGCTGCGGCGGATGCCTTTCCAGCGCTTGTCGTTCTTCCACGCGGATTCAATTTCACTGATGGCCTGTTCCTTAGACATGGTCGTGCTCTCCCTTTGGTCTAGATATTGGTATCCCCTCAAAGTCAGAAACTCTTGGAAACTCGAGCTCGTGATGAACTCGTCGAATAGCTGGGCGGCGAGCTCAAATCTGCCCTGCGCGAAAGCCTTCTCGCCGAGCTGCTTGCGGATCTTCGCGAGCTCGTCGGCAAGATACGCGCGAAAGTCTCCCGTGGCGAGCTTGCCGTTCTTGATCCACTGCCAGAGCTGGGCGCGCGAGATCTCGGCGGTCGCGGCGTCTTCCATCAGATTGTGCAGCGGCACGCAGCCCTGGCCGCGGAGCCAGGCTTCCAGATACTGCACGCCCACGTTGATGTTCATGCGGATGCCGTTCTCGGTGATCGCGGCCTCCGGCACTTTCAACAGATCCTTCGCGGTGACGCGAACCTCTTCGCGCAGCACGGACAGCTGGTTCGGGCCTTTCAGCGCGTCGTCGAAAACTTTTTTCGCCACGGGCACGAGCCCCGGGTGCGCGACCCACGTGCCGTCGAAGCCCTGCGACACCTCGCGCGTCTTGTCGGCCGTCACCTTGGCGATCGCGGCGTCGTTGGCGGCGGGGTCGTTCTTGATCGGAATCTGCGCTGCCATCCCGCCCATCGCGAACGCGCCGCGCTTGTGGCAGGTCTGGACGAGCAGCTCGCAGTAGGACTTCAAGAAGTGCTGGGTCATGGTGACCTGCGCCCGGTCGCCGACGACGAAGCTCGGGTGGTTCCTGAATTTCTTGATGTAGCTGAAGATGTAATCCCAGCGGCCGCAGTTGAGGCCGGCCATGTGGTCTTTGAGCTCGTAGATGATCTCGTCCATCTCGAACGCGGCGAGAATGGTTTCGATGAGCACGGTGGCCTTGATCGATCCGCGTTTCACGCCGAGCAGGTCCTGGGCCTCATTGAAAACGTCGTTCCAGAGGCGCGCCTCGAGATGGCTTTCCAGCTTCGGCAGATAAAAATACGGGCCCGCGCCGCGCGCCAGCTGCTCTTTGGCGTTGTGGAAAAAGAAGAGCGCGAAATCGAAGAGCGAGCCCGAGATCGGCTCGCCATCGAGGAGCACGTTTTTCTCGACGAGGTGCCAGCCGCGCGGGCGCACCAGGAGCGTCGCCGTCTTCTCGTTGAGCTGGTACTCCTTGCCCTCGGGGCTCTTGAACGAGATCTGGCGGCGAACCGCATCGAACATGTTCTGCTGGCCGGCGAGCGTGCCGTCCCAGGTCGGCGAGTGCGAGTCCTCGAAATCGGCCATGAACATGTTGGCGCCGGAGTTCAGCGCGTTGATGACCATTTTGCGATCGACGGGGCCGGTGATCTCGACGCGACGGTCGAGAAGGGCCGCCGGGATCGGCGCGACTTTCCACGAGCCCTCGCGAACGTTCTTCGTCTCGGGCAGGAAGTCGGGAAAGATGCCGTCGTCGATGCGGCGCTGCACCTCTTCGCGGCGCTTGAGCAGCTCCAGCCGGCGGGCCGAAAACTTCGTGACGAGCTTTTCGAGGAAAGCGAGCGCTTCGGGCGAGACGATTTTTTTCTGTTCGGGGCTCAGCGGGCCGACGAGCTTCAACGCCATACTTCCTCGCTTTCTGCGAGCATACTATCGGACCGTCTCGACGCAGGCAAGCTAGACAAAGTAGCAAAACAATGGAGGATAGCGCCCATGGATAAGCACGCGCTCCCCACCGCCGACGCCGGCGACGAAGCCCGGCAATACCTGCTCGATTACCTCGTGGAAGAGTTCAGCCGCTATCCGACCGTTCGAGTGCGGGTCGTCCCGCACTCCGAGGAGCGGGGCGTGCTGGTCCGGACTGAAACGCGCGAGTATTTCTTTCCGTTCGAGTGGGCGGAGCGCCATGCGTTTGGCGAGGTCGAAAAGCAGGTTCGCGTGATCAAAGATCTGCTCGACCCGTATTAGCCAGGCGGCTAGTCGCCGCGCCGAGCGGGGCCTTTCGCCGGAGGGCGGTCGACGGCGACCTGCACGCGCATCCGTCCCGCGCGGTTTGATTCGCAGCGAAGCACGTTCTCGTCGCGCGAGATCGCGCACGAGAGGCCTTCACCGGCGGCGTCGAGCGTCACGACGGTCTCGACCGGAAAGTAGAGCTCGGTCACGCCGCGTCCGGCGGCCGGGTCGTTGACCCAGTCGTAACGGATCGAAAGCGCGCGGCCGCGCTCGTCGCGCGTGACCTTGAAAGCGCGGGGAGTGCCCGCTGTTTTGCGCGGGTAGGGGCGCGGCTTGAAGTTGGCGCGCAGCCGGCCCGCGTCGTCGACGATGCTGTAGTCCTCGTTGTTCCAGCCGTCTTTGAGCCGCGGCGCGTCCAGCCGGGCGAGTAGTTCCACTGCGCGCCCGAGCCGAGGATCGCGTCGAGCTTCTCGTACTGGTGGTCGACGTACGCGCGCACGTTGCCGGTTTTGGCGTAGGCGCCGAACTCGCCGAGGAACATCGGCACGCCCCACTCGCGCGGCTTGCGCGACATGCGGTCGAAGACGAGGTCGGTGAACGGGTTTTCCTTGAAGTAGTGCTGCGTCGCCGCGGCCACGGCGTCGTAGTAGTGGGGCGAATAGGCGTAGTTGTCGAAGTGGGGGCGCTCGAGCCAGCTCTCGCGCTGCAGGCCCGTAACGGTGAGGAGCACGGGCTCGAGAAAGAGAATGGCCGTCGGGTCTTCGGAGCGGATCGCGCGGGCGACGTCTTCGTAGAGCGGCGAGAGCTCTTTTTTCTCGTCGCCCCACGGCTCGTTGATCAGGTCGTAGCCGACCACGCCCGGGATTTCGCGGAACCGGTGGGCGAGCCTGCGCCAGAGCTCGATGAAGCCGGTGCGTCCGCCGAACCGGTTCGTGTAGAACGCGGTGTAGGCTTTGTGCATCGAGGCGCTCACCGCCGACTTCAGCGCCCAGAGCGTGCCGCAGTCCTTGAGCGGAAAGTTCTCGGCGCGGTGCCCGCTCACCCAAGCCGGAAAGCCGGTGCCGCAGCCGCCGCCGACGAAGCGCGAGAAGCTGTCCTGGTGCAGGTCGATGACGACGTAGAGCCCGCGCGCCCACGCGGCTTCGGCCACGGCGGCGACCTGCTCAAGATAAGCTTCGTTGTAGTGGCCGGCCTCGGGCTCGTACGCCTCCCAGATGAAGAGCAGGCGGATCACGTTCAAGCCCCACTTTGGGAGCGGGTCGAGCATCTCAGTACGCCCGCCGGGAAGCGTGACGAACGGCGAGACCTTGGCGGTGCCCGAAACGTTCACGCCGCGAAGGATGACCGTGCGGTTCTCGCGGTCGACGAAACGTTTTCCCTCGACGCGCAGCTCTGAGGACGCAAGCGCGGCCGGCCCAAGGGCGGCGAGCACGAGCACGGCGATGACGCAAGAGTAGGTGTTCTTCACGGTCGGCTATTTACCGAGGTCCGAGGTGGTTTTCAACTAATCTTGTCGGATTTGCGTTTCGGGTGCGGCTCCGGTAGGAGCGCCTGATGGGACGCGGGGTTATGCTTGGGATTTTAGCTTTTGGGATGTGGGCCACGGCCGCCGCCGCGGCGACGGTCGCGCCGGGCGCCGATCGGCTCTCGGAGCCCGCGTTTTCGAAGCTCTTCGACGGCAAAAAGCTTGGGGTGCTCGCCCATTCGGCGAGCCGGCTCGCGGGTGGCACGCACCTCGTCGACTACCTGCACTCGCACTACCGGCTGCGCGCGATCTTCGCGCCCGAGCACGGCTTCCGGGGCAAGGCCGACGAGCCCGTCGGCGACTCGCGCGATGAGGCCACGGGGCTTCCGGTGTACTCGCTCTACGGCCCGCGCCGCGCACCGACTCAGGCGCAGCTTGCCGCGCTCGACGCGGTCGTCGTGGATCTTCAGGACGTGGGGATTCGTTTCTACACGTATCCAGCGACAGTCGGTTTGCTTCTCAAGGCCTGCGCGCAGGCGCACAAGCCGGTCATCCTGCTCGATCGCCCGAATCCGCTGGGGCTCTCGGTCGTCGAGGGCGCCGTGCTCGAGAAGCGCTGGGCCGGCCGGATGACGGCGTTCTATCCTACGACGATGCTCCACGGGATGACGCTCGGCGAGCTCGCGCGGCTCTACAACGAGCAGCTCGCGATCCACGCCGACCTCACCGTCGTGCCGGTGGCGGGGCTCACGCGCTCGACGTCGTGGAACGAGACTGGGCTCGAGTGGCGCGCACCTTCGCCCGCGCTGACTAGCGCCGAGCAGGCGCTGCTCTACGACACCTTCGGCACGCTCGAGACCTTCAACATCGCCGTCGGCCGCGGTGCCGACAACAGCCAGGCCTTCCGCGTCTTCGGCGCGCCGTGGATCACCGCGGGCCAGGCGCAGCGATTGGCCTCGGTGCTCGAGGCGGCGAAGCTCCCGGGCCTGCGCTTTCGCGCCGTGCAGTGGGTGCCCACGCGCCGCGAGTTCGAGGGCAAGCTCTGCCGCGGTTTCCACGTCGAGCTTGCGGACGCGCGCGTGCTCGAGCCGTTCCGCTCGCTCGTCACCGCCATCCGCGCGATGCGCGCCGTGCTCGGCCCCCGGCTCGCCGAGAACGGCATCGACGTCGCGCTCGGCGCGGCGTGGGTCCGCTCGTCGATCGATCGCGGCGTGCCCGTCAAAAGCATCCTCGGGCGCGCTCGCGCGGAAGCCGCGCCGTTCCTGCGCGAACGCGCGCGCGCCTCGCTTTATTGAGCGCGGCTATTTGCAGACCGGAGCTCCGATCGACGCGCGGCCCGGGCCGCACTCCTTGTCGGCGAACTTCTGGCCCATGTCGTGCTGGGTTCTGCGCAGCTTGAGCTCGAAGAAGTACCGGTCGATGATCGCCTGGGCGGCGCTGACGTCCTGTTCGGAGCAGTTGAGCTTTTGGTCGGCGCAGAGCTTGCGCGCATCGGACCACTCGGGAAGCTTGTCGATGGCCGAGTACGCGGCAGTCGCCCAGTTGGGCGCGCTCAAGTCCTTGCCGATGCCCGCGTACCGCTCGCGGAAGCGTTGCTTCTTGTAGACCTTCCCGGCC
>JACQAX010000031.1 GCA_016194795.1 Deltaproteobacteria bacterium
ATCCAGAGCGCCGTTTTCCAGCCGCTCGCCAACCTGGTCTACGTCGCCGTTCCCGAAGTCGAGGGTGCGAAGCCCGTCGACGGCCACTACGTCGCGCTCCCGCTCGACGGAAAGCTCGACGGCTTCAACCCGGCCAGCGGCCCGGAGCTCACGCCTTCGCGCCGCCCGGCGCCCGGCGCGATCCGCGCGACCGCGCTCCTGCGCCAGGCCTCGGCCATCGCCACCGAAGAGAGCCGTTTCGTCGAAGCGGCAGGGCTGCTCGTCGAAGCCGCCAAGCTCGACCCGGCCGACCCGGCGTATCCGCTGATGGCCGCGCTGACGTACTTCCGCGCCGCGCCCACGCGCAAGGGCGACACGGTGAAGGCCGCGTTCGTCGCGCGCGGCGCCGAGCTGCTCGACCAGGCCGAGCGCCTGGGGCTGTCGGCGTACCAGAAGGCGCTGGTCGCCCTGTTCCGCGGGCGCGTCGCCGACGTGCTCCACCGCGACCACGCCACCGCGCGCCGCGAGTACCAGCTCGCCGCGACGAAGCTCTCACGCCCGCTGCGCGAGGCGGCCGAAGACGGCATGGGCTCGCGCTACAAGCTCGGCGCGTTCCGCAAGCTCGTCCTCGACTTCATCCACGTCGACGTCTTCAGATTCTGAAGCAACGCCGGCGCTCGACGTCGGGAACGGTGTCGGGAAAGAGGTAATCGACGCGGATCAGGAGCTCGCCCGGCCCGGTCGGCGCGAGGTGCCGCACGATGCGATGGCGATGGTGCGTCTTCCCGCCTCGCGGCGTCGTGGCGATCGGGAACTCGACCCGAAGGCGCGGGCCTTCGAGATTCGGCAGGTGCCCCCAGCGCGCCTCGAAGTCCGACGGGCACGTCGCGAAGTAAGAGCTGATGACGTGGCGTTCGCCGCGCTCGTCGGTCCACTCCTCGGGAGCCGGCCGCGGCTTGCCGTCAGCCACGTAAGAGCCGACGAGCTGCTCGGTCCCGCCGGGCTTGAGCACGAACAGGTCATAGCGCGCCTCGGCGCCGTGGCCGCCGGCCAGCGGCTGGTCGATGCGCAGGCTCCACTCTTCGGGCGTCGCGCCCGGCTTCGTCGCTCGCCCCGGGGTTTCGTCGACACAGCGATACGTTCCCGCGAGGGCCGGGCAGGCGCCGTGCGCGCTCGCACCGACCGCAAACCCCGTCAGACCGAGCACCAACAGCTGAAACGCGCGCACACGAACCCCCTTTTGGAGACATGGTGACTGGGGGATGGCGTTGGCATAGCAGCCAACGCAGCGCGCTGGCAACGCCTTTATCGAAGACGCTCAGTCGCCGCGACGGCCCGGAGCCTTGGGCTTTTCGAACATCCAGTGGAAGTCCTTCGGCAGCTCTCGCCACTTCTCGTCGGGGTTCTTCCAGGGGTGCGTGGCGATCGTCCGGTCGAGATCGTACGAGTTGTAGGTGTGCCAGAAGAGTGTCTTCGGAACCGGCTTCCCGCTCTTGGCCTCGGCTTCGACCCGCTCGAGGAACGCGAGCCAGGCTTTTCCGGAATACGTGCGGTCGAGCACGATGCTCTCGGTCTCGCGCGCCACTTTCATGCCGGCGAAAACCTCGGGCTTGGCCGCGCCGTAACCGGGCGCGTAATACTCGGAGATGAACTCGAACGCCTTCTTGCTCCAGAAGTCGCACCTGGGCAGGCGCGCGCGCTCGCGGTCGTCGAGATGCTTTTTGATGAACTTGTAGAGGTGCGCGGCCTGGCGGCGCGTGGTCGCGTCGCCCGTGAGCAGCGGGTCGGCGACGTTGACGCCTTCGATCTTCACGCGCTCATAGACGCCCGCGAGGCAGCTCCCCACGAGCAGGCCCGCCGACGTTCCCATCGTGCCGACCGGGAGATAGATGCGCTGGGGCAGGCCTTCGATGCCCACCTGGTCGAAGAGCTCGAGGAACGCACTCACGTAGCCCAGGTCACCCACGTCGTTGGAGCCGCCGGGCGGAACGTAATAAAGCTTCTTCGAAAAGAACGAGGCGATCATCTGCCCGACCATGTCGAGGCCCATCGCGATGCGGTTGCCGTGGTAGCGCAGCTCGGCGCCGAGCGCGTGCATCGCGAGGATCTTGTGGCGAACGTCGTCGGTCACCGGCTGCGGCCCGAGGATGAGCCGGGCCTTGAAACCGTATTCGTGAGCGGCCACCGCGGTCGCGAGCGCGTGGTTGGAGCCCCACATCCCCGACGTCACGATCGCGTCGGAGCCGTGCGCGAAGACCTGCGCGAGCAGGAACTCGAGCTTTCGCGCCTTGTTTCCGCCGAGCGGCGAGTCGGAGATGTCGTCGCGCTTCACCCACAGCGAGCCGGGCGTGGCGCCGATGCGCGCTTCGAGCTGAGCCATGGGAAGCAGGGGCGTCGCCTCCTTGATGATCTCGACTCGCGCGAGCGATTTTTTGAGGCTGGGATAGTGGCTGTAGAGCGGAAGCTCGGCGGCCTGAGCGGCGGCGCCCATCAAACAAAGCAGTCCCGTGAAAACCATCTCCACTCCCCTCATTTCAAGTTCCCGACGATCGAGGCCTGCGTACCAGAAATCTTCGACAGGATCGAGCTGAGGTTCAGGTAAAACTGCGGGCGGCGATCCTGGATCGACTGGAGCGCGAACATGTCGTCCTGGCTCATGCCGCCGAGCGCGTCCTTGGCGCCGCTCAGGTCGTCGCGAAGCTTCTCGGCGTCGACGAGGTCGCCCGTGTCGTTGATCATCGAAAGCCCTTTGAGCAGCACGAGGGTCGTCTCGGCGACCGCGTCGGGATCATTGGTCTCGGCCGCGCGCAGGCGCAGCCCGGTCGAGAAGAAGTCGCGGGCCTGCGCGATGAGCTGGGCACGGGCCGCGCCGAGCAGGCGCCGGGCTTCGTCGGAAAGCGCGACCGGCGCGTTCGCCACGAACTGGTCGTAGGTGGTGGTGACGGTGCACACGCTGAGCTCGCCGAGCTGCAGGCCCGGCGCGGAAACGATGAGCTGGAGCGCCACCGGTTCGGCCCCCTGGGTATCGACCGTGAAGTCGGCCTGGCCACCGGCGTGCGTGGCGAAATGGAAGTAGCGCTGGTTCATGAGGTCGAGCGACGCCAGCGACACGCTCGGGCCGGGCCCCGACGTGCTGACGTCAGCCGGAAGACAGTTGACGGTGTAATGGATCTTGCCGCCCGCATTGGCGTCGACGCGAGTCATGGTGACCGAGCCGCCCGTGAGCAGGAGCGTCGAGGTCACGACCTGCGTGCTCTTCTTCGTCACATCGGTGAGGCGCGAGGCCAGCCCGTAGGCGGCCGCGAGCGCGTCACGCAGCTTGTCTTCCTCGGCCTTGAGCTTGGAGAGGGCGTCGCGCAACGCCTTTTTCTTCGCGGTCGCGTCCTGCAGCTCGCTCAACATCTGCTCGAGCTCGGAAGAGGCGTCGGTCGCGAGCTCGGTCATGACGATCTGAACGATGGCCTCGATGTCGCCGTTGGCCGCGACCGTGGCGACGAGATCGCCGAGGAGCGAGCCGAGCTTGCCCTGCTCGACGTCGAGCTCGGCCTGGAGCTCGAGGCTCGGAAGGTCGGCGTCGGTCAGCGCGGCACGCGCGCCGGCGAGCTCGGCGCGAATCGTCTCGAGGTTCTGGCTGTCTTCATGCGTCGCGTCGTAACATTCTTGCTTATTTTGGTCAACATTAAAACCCCTTTAAACCTTTACGCTTTATGCCGGCGGCGTAGAATCAGGGGTGCATGCTCACGCTCGCCGTCGCCACCCTGCTTGCGCTCCCCGTGCCCGCCCGCGCCGTCACGCCCGCGCGCGCGCCGGCGCCGCTCGTCGACGCCAAATGGGCGGGCGCGCCCGAGGACTTCCACGTCTCGAGCCTGCACAGCTACTGGGTCTGGGACGACCAGCCGCACGAGCCCATCGCGACCGCCCTCATCCGCAGCGAAATGGAGATCCGCGTTCCGACCGCCTGGGCGCTCAAGGGTTCGAAGTCCGGGACGGCCAAGCTCGTCGAGCTCAGCCGTTTCGGCCGGCGCCGAGATCGAGTTCGTCGACGCCCGCTCCAAGGTGAGCAAGCTCGCGCTCACCCTCGTCTCGCGCAACCGCCACCCCTACATCCTCACCAAGGAGAGCTGCAGCGACTATCGCGTGCGGCTCGACCCGACCATCCAGCACGGCCGCTATCTCTATCTCGCCATGCAATGCCACGAGTTCGGCGACGACGTCATCCTTTCGTTCGGCAAGAGCGTCGACGCGCGCTGGGTGCCGGCGCCGTTCATCAAGAACGCCCGGGCGAACGCCTTCGAGCACCACATCCCCAAAGAGCCGGAAGCGACCGGCGAGCCGGACGAAAAAGCCGCTCCCGCCGAGCGGCACGTCTTCGACCTGCGCACCGAGGACCCGCAGGGCCACCGGGCCGAGTTCGGCGTCTACGTCGTGGAGGATTGACGGAGCATGAGCCGATGAGCGTCCCGAAACTCGTCGCCGAGTACCGCAAAGAGCTCCGGGCGCGCGACATGCCGCGCGGCTACTCGGGGCTCGCGCATCTCGCCTTCACGAGCTCGGTGCCGCTCGCCGGCATCGCCTACTCGCTCGCGCACGTGCACGCGCCGACCTGGAAAGAGCTGCTCGTGCTCCCCGTCACCTTCCTGTACGCCAACTTCGTCGAGTGGGTCGCGCACAAGAATCCCATGCATCGGCGCTTCAAGGGCCTGGGGCTCGTCTTCAAGCGCCACACCGTCGAGCACCACCACTTCTTCACGCACGAGTCGATGGCCATCGAGTCGCGGCGCGACTTCAAGATCGTGCTCTTCCCCGCCTTTCTCATCGTGTTTTTCTTCGGAACGTTCGCGGTGCCGCTCGGCGTGCTCGCGGCGAAGCTGCTCACGCCCAACTGCGGCTACCTCTTCGTCTCCGTGGCGCTCGCCTACTTCGTCAACTACGAGTGGTTCCACCTGCTCTACCATCTCCCCCCGCGCTCGACGCTCGGGCGGCTGGCGCTCGCGAGGCGGCTGCGCGAGCACCACACCAGGCACCACGACCCGCGCCTGATGAGCCGCTACAACTTCAACATCACCTGGCCGCTCTGCGACTGGCTGTTCGGGACGCTGAAGTGACTATTTGCCCTTGAGAAGCTTTTCGCACTTCTTGTTGGGGATGAAGCCCGGAAGCTTCCTGGCCTCGAGGTCGCCCGCGAGCTCGACGGCCTTCTCGATGGCCTTCTTCGGGCTCTTGTGCAGCTCCTCCACCGAGATGAACCGGCGGAAGTAGTTGGCCCAGTAAAACTCCTGGAACGGCACCGTGAGGTCTTCGAAGCCGCCGGCCTTGCGCACGCGGTACGCGAGCGAGCGAAACGGGTCGTCGTGCAGGCCGCGGATCGTGCGCGGGAGCGTGGACGGGTCTTTCGGCCCGTTGCCGTGCTCGTCAAACGGCCAGAGACGCTTCTCCTTGATCATGCGCTTGAAGAAATTCTCGGGCGTCAACCGCGACCAGTCGTCGAGCACGCGCACGAGCATCTCCTTGCGCCCGTCCATCGTGAGGGCGCTGGCGAGATGGTGGCCGTCGACGAGATAGTACTCGCCGCCCGGGCCGATCACGACCGAGCCGACCTTCTCTTTGAGGTATTTGCGGAACTCGTCCTTATCCATCGCGTTGATCTCTTCGAGGCGCGAGCGGATCTCGGCGCGGCCGACGCCGAACTGGGTGGGCCGCAGATCCTCGACGTGGATGCGATAGACGCGATTCTTCTTGATCGCGACCTGGCCTTCGGAAAGGCTGTCGTACTCGCTCTTGAATGGTTCTTTGGCGCCCGCGAGCGGGGCGGCGAGAAGGGCGAGCGTGAGGAGGAGAAAGAGCTTTGACATGGGGCAGCATTTACCACCCTTGCGGATGGGGGTCAAACGCCGCCCCAGTCAAAGCGAGTCCAATCAGCGGATAACGCGGATTTCACAGTACAAAGACAGGCGGCTGCCACGCATGACGAACGAGTTGCAACGGCTGAAGCGGCCCAGGTACGAGATGCCTTCGTGGTACTGGTGGTGGGGGACACCGGCCTTCGCCATCGCGTCGAAGAGCTCTTCGGCGACGTCGCCGCGCAGCTGGATGAGCGCGTACTCGCGGTTCGACTCGTCGAGGTTCACGGTGGCGGCGCCGTCAACGATGCGAAACGACGCATTGTAGTTGGCGCCGTTCATGAAGGCGACCGAGGCCGAAAGACGGCGGCCGTCGAGGATCTTGCCTTCGCCCGTCGGGCGGGCCGGAAGGCCGGCGCGCTCGAGGATGGTGAAGAGCTCCTTGGTCGTGCCTTCGGCGACGCCACGGAGATTCACGAGCTGATGGCCGCGCTGGCCATGGAGAATGCGGAACTCGTCGCGCGCGTTCGCGGAGCGGGCGGTAACCGAGGCGGACGCGGCCGAGAGAACGAACAACGACGCGAGAACAGTGAGCTTGGTCATTTGAAATACCCCTATACTTCGGAAATACGAGCGGGAGCCCCTATGCCCCCGCAGATGAGGGTGGAGATACACGCGCGCGGGCACCTTGGAAAATTAATAATTCAGCGCTCGAGTCGATCAGTATTCCTAATGGGCCGTTCCGAGGATTCTCTTGGCAAGCATGCCAAGAGCGGCGAGCTCGTCGCGGCCGCCGTCGGCGGCCGGCGCGAAGCTGAGCGTGGGAAGCGCGACGGCGAAGCCGCCCTCGCCCGCGCGACGCTTGAGATCGCCGAGCAGCTTCTGGTCGCGGGTGATCAGCTCGCGCTCGGCGGCGGCCAGCCGGCCCAGCTTCTCGAGGCCGCTGCGAGCGGCGGGCGAGAGCTCGCCGCCCGAAGGCGAAAGCCCGGCCGCGTCCGGAAAAGCCCGCTCGGCGTCGGCGGCATGGCTGCGGTTGAGGAGAAAGCCCCGGAACGGGAGCTTGAGCTCGCGCGTCTTGTCCTGGAAGAAGAGCGCCTCCTCGAGCGCGGCCGCCGCCGGCGAGCTGATGAGCAGGAACGAAACCTCGGGGCGGCTGAGAAACTCGCGCATCCCCGTCACGTCGCGCGAGATGGTGCCGAGGACTCCGGCGAAGACGCCGAAAAAAACCGTGAGGTCGCTCGAGAACTCCGGACCGAGCACGCCGTTGAGCACGCGGTGGACGAGCCCGCCGGCCGCGCGCTTGAGCCCGCCGAACGCCGACGAGCCCTGCTCGGACGGCATGAACATGCGGAAGACGCGGCCGTCGAGAAAACGCGAGAGGCGCCCGGGCGCCTCCAGGAAATCGAGCGCATGGCGCGACGGCGGGGTATCGAGCACGACGAGGTCGTAGCGGTTCTCTTCCACGAACCGATGCAGCGCCTGCATCGCCGTGTACTCGTGCATGCCCGCCACCATCGTCGTCACGCTCTGATAGATGCGGTTCTGGAGCAGCTTCTCGACCTCCGTCGGGTTGCGCACGATCCGGCGCACGGCCTCGTCGGCGATGAGCTTCGGGTCGAGCATCCACGCGTCGAGCGAGCCAGCGCTCGCGCCGCGGCCCGCGAGCCCGAGCCGCTCGAGCTCGACGGGCACCGGCTTCGGCGGGTTACGCGACACGCCGAGCGTCTCGGCCAGCCGCTTCGACGGATCGATCGTGAGCACGAGCACTTTTCTCCCGAGGCTTGCCGCCGCGAGCGCCAGCGCGCCGGAGGTGGTCGTCTTGCCGACGCCGCCGGCGCCGCAGCACACGACGATGCGGGCCTCGCGCACGATCGCGCGCAGCTTCTCGGCGTCGCCCGCGTCCACGGCCTGGTCGAGCCCTTTCGTCACGGCGAGCCTCCCAGCAGCGAATCGGCCAGAAAGGAGACGAGCGAGCCGCAGCCCGGGGGCGCGTCGGGGAGGCGAAGCAGCGGAACCTTGATCTCGCGCTCGAGCCGCTCGGTCTCGCGCTTGGCCTCGTCGAAGTAGCGGAAGCTCTGCTCGCCGAGGACGCCCTTCTCTTTCGCGTGGGCCGCGTCGAGCATTCCGGCGACCTCGCGCCGCTCCTCGGCCGTGAACGGATCCCTGGGCACGTGGTTGAGGATCACCCCTCCGATCGGCATGTTGCTCGACTTCAAGCCCTCGAGCAGCTCGAGCGTCTCGCTGACGGGCAGCGCCTCGGGCAGCGTCACGACGTAGGTCGCCGACTGCGCCGGATCGGTGAGATAGGCCTGCCCCTCGCGAAGCGCGTCGGCGATCGGCCCGCGCGCCACCATGTTGATGAGCGTGCGAGGCAGCCCGGTGAGCGCCAACGCGTGGCCCGTCGCCGGCATGTCGACGAGGATGAGCTCGTTTTCGAAGCCGCCGTCGGCGTGCTTGGCTTGCAAAAACGTGAGCAGGCAGTAAAAAATCCCGATCTCGCGCAGCGAGGGCGCGGCCTGGAAGAGCCGGCGCAGCGCCTCGGAGTGGAGCGCGGCCTTGGCGATGGCGGCGACGCGGAAGACCGACGTGAGGAAAAGCTCGTGGCCGTACAACGGCAGCAGCAGCGAGCCGCTGATGCCGGGCATGAGCTCCTCTTTGCGCTCGGGCAGGCGCTCGCGGCCGAAGAGCCGGGCCAACGGCGAGTACTCATGGATGGCGGCGTTGTGGGGCTCGTCGTCGTATTCCGAGTGCTTGGACTGGCCGGCGCCGTCGGCCATCTCGGTGACGAGCACGCGCTTGCCCGCGCGCGCGGCGGCCTGGGCGATCGCGGCGGTCACCGAGCTGCGGCCCACGCCGCCCTTGCCGGTGATGAGCACGATTCTCTTTCCGAGGAGCGAGTCGAACTGCATGGGGAAAGTATCGCAGCCGGCTTCTGATTTTGCAGTCTTTTCTTTGCCGACGCGCCGGAGTAATGTGCCGCGCTATATGCGCGACCATTTTGATCTGGACGACTCGATCATCTACCTGAACTCCGGCACCCATTCGATCGCTCCGCGCGCCGTGCTCGAGGCCGTCACGAGCTACCAGCGCCGCTACGAGCTCAACCCGACCGCCGGCTTGCTCACCGCCTGGGGCCACGTCTGGGAAGCGCAGCAGGCGATAGCGCGCTTCGTCGGCGCGCGCGCCGACGACCTCTTTCTGCGCTCCAACGTCACCGAGGCGCTCAATGCTTTCATCTTAGGAATGCCGCTGCCGTCCGGCGGCGGCGAGATCCTCGTGAGCGACCTCGAATACGGGGCGATCGTCAACACGTGCCGTTTCCGCTGCGAGCGCGACGGGCTCCAGCTCAAACAGTTCCACGTTCCGCTCGAGGCCGACGCCGGCGGCCTCGTCGCGGCGCTGCTTGCCGCGGTGACGCCGAAAACGCGCCTCGTGGTGGTGAGCCACATCGCCAGCGGCACGGGCACGGTGTTTCCGATCGGCGACCTGTCGCGCGAGCTGCGCGCGCGCGGCGTGCTGCTTGCCGTCGACGGCGCGCACGGGCCGGGCGCCCTGCCGCTCGACCTTTCACGGCTCGACGACCTCGATTTCTACGGCGGCAACCTCCACAAATGGTTCATGGGCCCGAAGGGCACGGCATTCGGTTGGGTGAGCCCGCGGCATCAAGACTTGATCCAGCCGCTGCTCGCCGGCTGGCCGACCTTCGAGTGCCCGGATTTTTCGGACGGCTTCAACCACTCGTCGCGCTTCGCGCAGAAAATGGTGCCGCTGGGCTGCCACGACTTCGCGCCGTTCGTCGCGCTCCGGGAGGCCGCCGCGTTCTGGGACACGCACGGCGCCGAAAAGATGCGCGCGCGCATCGCCGCGCTCGTCGCGTGCGTAGAGCGCGAGATGGCCGCGCTCGGCTGGTCGCTGCTCTCGCCGGCGTCCGGCCCCCTCCGCGGTCCGATGCTCACCTACGCGCTGCCGCCCGGCCTTGCCGGCGAGGGCGCGCAGTTCCTGACGCGCGTTCTCCGGGAACAGCGGCTCCAGATCTCCTCGCCCGTCGTCCAGGGGCGTCCGTCCGTGCGGCTTTCGCCCCACGTCCACAACGACGAGGGCCAGATTCGCGAGGCCGTGCGCAGGCTTCGGCTGGTGGGCGCGCTAGGAAAGAATTGACCGTGGGATGCGCGCGCCAGCCTCGGTCTTCGGCTAAAATGAATATCGTGTTTCGCTCCCTGCTCTGCGCGCTCGCGCTCGTCACTCTCCAATCCCTGACCGCCGCGGCGAGCCCCTCGCCGCCGGAAAATCTCTTTCCGCCGACCGAGACGCAGACCTTCAACCTCGTCTTCGTCGACAGCACGGCGGGCGAGCTCGTCCTGGAAACGCTCCCCCCGACCGTCTGGGAAGGCAGGCCCGTCCACCACTTCCGCGCCACGGTGCGCACGACGAAGTTTTTCTGGCTGATCTACCCGTACCTCGAGACCGTCGACCTTTACTTCGAGCGCGAGAAGAACGCGCCGCTTTTCGTCGACGTGAACATCCAGGACCGCAAGAAGAAGCAGCACACGCAGATCCCTGGACGATGGCGGCCGGCGCGCAGAGCCTGTTCAGCATCCTCCACTTCCTGCGCACGCAGAAGCTCGAGCCGTCCACGACGGTCTCGTTTCCCGTCTCGCACGACGAGAAGAACGTCACCTTCGCCGCCGACGTCGTCAAAAAAGAGCGGGTCGAGACCTTCGACCGGAAAGAAGAGCGCGAGGCGCTGCTCTTGAAAGTGCACAAGTCCTTCGCCGAAGGGTTCTACAAGAACATCCGCAGCGAGCCGGAGATGTGGTTCTCGACCGACGATCGAAAACGCCTCCTGCGCTTCGAGCTGCCCCATCGCTTCGGCCGCGTGACCGGCGTGCTGAAAACCGAGAAAGCCGGCGGGTGACCGCTCCTCAGCGACGGCGCCGGAGCTCGTCAAGCGACGGGCTGCCGGCCACCGGCACGTAGCCGTCCGGTTCCGCGAAGCGCGTCCCCACGCCCCGGCTGCTTTTGAACTTGAGCGGCTTTTTTCCCGAGCCGACGTTCGTGCGTTTTCTCTGACTGAGCAGGCTTCGTGTTTTTCCCATGCCTAATGACAGTGCAAGCACGGAGCCAGCCCATTTCCCGTCTCGAGAGTTAACCAAAATTTTTCAGTCAGCCATTGCCGTTTGTCCGGATCTGTAACAATGTCGGGCCACGGAGAACATCCCCCATGGTTCGCACCTTGCTTTGTGCCGCTCTCGTTGGCGCGGCTGCCCCGGGTTTTTTCGCGCGGGCGGCGCACGCCGGCTCGCTCGCGATCTACGCGCCCGCCGACGGCGGGGTCGTGCTCGGAAAGCAGGTCATCGTCGACGTCCGCGGCTGCGGCAAGAAGGCCGCCGCCTTTTCGACCACGCTCGACGGCGCGCGCGTGCCGCTCGAGTTTCGCGCGGGCGCGTACAAGCGCCAGTGGGTGGCCACCCTTCCGCTCGCCCACGAAGGAGCGCACACGCTCGCCTTCACGGGAAAGTGCCGCGGCCAGACGACGTTCGTGAGCCACGCTCGCGGCACCGTCGAGCCCGCGATGCGGCTCGCCGGCCGCTACATGCGCGGGCACTCGCCCGACACCCTCGGGTGGGATTGGGGCCCCGCGGTTTTTCTCTACGGCCTCTACAAGCTCGACCCCGGCTCGTCCTACGTCCGCGGCTACCAGATGAGCTGGGCCGCCAAAGGCATTTCGGCGCCCGCGAAGAACGACTCGTGCCCGGCCGCGCTCACGGCACTCGGCCTGCTGCGCGACTTCAACGACGACACGGGCCTCGAGAACGCCGCGAAGGTCGCGCGCTACGTCCGGACCGAGCCCCGCAACCGCCTCGGCGCGATCAACCATCTCGGCCATTCGTTCGTGGGGCATTTCTTCCCCGACTCGATCTGGGTCGACTCGCTCATGATGGTGGGCGTGTTCGCCGCGCAGTGGGGCGCGCATTTCAACGACCGGGCTCTCCTCGACTTCGCGGCCGCGCAGCCGGGCCTCTACGCCTCGGCGCTGCAAGATCCCTCGACCGGGCTTTTCCGGCACGCCTATAAAGTAAAGAGCGGGAAGACGATCCCGTCGAGCGCGACCTTCTGGCTTCGCGGCAACGGCTGGGTGCTCGCGGCGACCGCCGACATCCTCTCCGAGCTTCCCGCCGACCACCCGAAACGAGGCGAGCTCATCGCCTTGCTGAAGAAAACGGCCGACGGCCTGGCGAAGTTTCAGCAGCCCACGGGCCTCTGGGACACGATCGCCAACGAGCCGGGCGCCGCCTACGGCGAGACGTCGGGCACCGCGCTGGTCGCGTACGCCGTCGCCAAGGCCGTGCATCGCGGCTGGCTCGAGCCGTCGTATCTCGCGCTGGCCAAGCGCGCGTTCGCCGGCGTGACGTCGCGGCTTCGTTCGAAGAGCGGCGGCGAGCTTTCGATGCCGCGCATCTCGTGGTTCACCAACCCGGGCGCGCGCTTCTCCTACACCATCACCCCGGCCGTTTCGGACATGTCGTACGGCGTCGGCGCGTATCTCATGGCCGCCGCCGAGCTCAGCGACGAGGAGTTCTAGCCTTATGTGGACCAAGACGATCTTTTTCGCCGTCGCCGCGGCGACCGCCGCGTTCCAGCCCATGACCACGACGCCCGCTCTCGCGGCCGATCCGAGCGGCGTGTATCTCGGTGACATCCCCGCCTCGGAGTACCCGCCCGACGCCAACCGGCGCTTCGAGCAGCGCGGGCAGCGCATCCTCGAATTCATGGCCAAGACGCCGCAGCCGCCCTGGGGCCCGGGCCACGGCGTCGACTTCTGGGAGACGACCATCGCCAAGCTCGCCGTGGGGCGTGCCGCCGACGTCGAAGCCGCCAACCGCGTCTTTCTCGGCCCGAACGTCGGCGTCTTCGGAAAAGTCGGAAGCGACTTCCACGACGTCTTCTTCTGCCAGCGCACCGGCGACTACGACTTCCTGCTGCGCGGCCTCGTCGAGCTGTTCTACCATTTCGGCGACAACCCCAAGCTCATCTGGCCGGAGACGCGCGCCAAGCTCATCACGCTGCTCAGCCAACGGGGCAACCAGGTGCTCACGCGCGTGGGCTTCGGGCTCTGCGGCACCTACGACGAGACCGAGAACCACGTCCTGCAGACGGAAGTCTCCCGTTACCTCACCAATCAGATTCTCGTGCGCGAGGACGTGAAGCGGGGCCGCTACGACGCGACGGTCGACAACGAGGCCAACGGCATGAACCGCTGGATGCTCTTCCACCTCCAGCAGTTCTTCAAGAACGACTTCTCCGAATACAACTCGCGCCCGTACCAGGCCTACACGGTGCTGGCGATCCAGACGCTCTACGAGTTCGCCGCCGATCGGCGCGTGAAGCTCGCCGCCGAGATGCTCCTGAACTACCTCGACGCGCGCTTCGCCGTCGGCAGCAACAACCTGCGCCACTACGTGCCCTTCCGCCGCCAGCCGGGTTACAAAGACCGCACCGATCTTTTGCAGATCGACGACGAGAGCCAGCGCTTCATCTTGATGGCGGGCAACACGCAGCTCTTCGACGAGCTGCCGAACCCGGGCTGGCTCGACTTCGGCTTCAGCCGCCTCGAGCAGCCGGCGCTCGGAAAATACCGCACGCCCGAGCTCATCCTCGACGTCGCGATGAACAAGACCCATAACGTCTACTTCCAGGCTTTTCGCCACAAGGGCTTCGAGGCGTTCGCGAGCTCGCCGAACTTCCTCATCACGGCCGGCGGCATCTCGCTCAAGATCTGGCGCTGGTGGACCAACCAGATGTACGGCTGGGCCGTGCCGACGACGCTCATGCCGACGCTCGGCGGCCTCGACGCCAAGAGCTTCATCCGCATCGAGGGGCACCAGGACGACATGAAGCGCGCCAACACGTGCGTCGCGCCGGGCTTCGCCTGCGGCCTGAATCCGGTGGTGCCCGCCAGCATCCCGGCCAGCTGCCTCTCTCATGAAGACGGCGCCTGGACGTTCGTCGACTTCACCGACGAGCGCTGCCCGCTCCACTACGGGTTCTACGCGGCGATCTACTCCGCTCCGTGCGACACCCAGCGCTGCCGCGACGGCGGCGGCCGGTTCGGCTTCTTCGAGGCGGCCGAGCCCTACCACGCGCTCACATTCGGCGAGTTCCGCAACCGCGTGCTCGCCAACAACGGCGGGCGCGAGTTCCGCTCGGAGCGCGAGAACGAGTACGTGACGAGCGACGGGCGGAGCATCCGCTTC
>JACQAX010000407.1 GCA_016194795.1 Deltaproteobacteria bacterium
ACCGCCACCTCTGGGTGAGGTCAGCGAAACAACACGCGGCGCTTCGCGTGCGCGCCGAGATCATCAAGTGCATCCGCGAGTTCTACGACGACCGCGGCTTCGTCCTCTTCGATGCCCCGATCCTGACGCCGAGCTCGTGCGAAGGCACGTCGACGCTCTTCACCACCCCGTACTTCGACACGAAGGCGTACCTCACGCAGTCGGGCCAGCTCTACGGCGAAGTCGGCGCGATGGCGTTCGGCAAGGTTTACGTTTTCGGCCCGACTTTCCGCGCCGAGAAATCGAAGACACGCAAGCACCTCACCGAGTTCTGGATGGTCGAGCCGGAAGTGGCGTGGAACGACCTCGACGACAACATGAAGCTCGGCGAAGACTTCGTCGAGTACGTGGTCCAGCGCGTGCTCGAACGCCGCGCCCCTGAGCTCAAGACGCTCGAGCGCGACCTCACGAAGCTTCAGAAGATCAAAGGCCCGTTCCCGAAGATCACCTACGACGAGGCGCTGAAAGTTCTCGAGAAGCGCGGCGTCGGCGTGCCTTGGGGCGAGGACTTCGGCGCGCCCCAGGAGACGGCGCTCGGCGAAGAGTTCAACGGAATGCCGGTGTGGATGCACCGGATGCCGGCCGAGATCAAAGCCTTCTACTTCAAGAAGGATCCCACGAATCCGAAGCTCGCGCTCGGCTGCGACCTCATCGCGCTGGACGGTTATGGCGAGATCATCGGCGGCGGCCAGCGCGAGGAAAACTACGCGGCGCTCATGAAGGAAGTCGAGCACCACAAGCTTCCGGTGGCCGACTACCAGTGGTACCTCGACCTGCGCAAGTTCGGCTCGGTCCCGCACGCGGGCTTCGGACTTGGCGTGGAGCGCACGGTGGCGTGGATCTGCGGCCTGGATCACGTCCGGGAAACGATCCCTTTCCCCAGAATGATCCATACGTTACGCCCATAGCCCGGACCGCATAATATAATGATGGATTCAGGCGTGGTAAAAGCTTAAAAAGCGCGGACATGGCCCCGAATACCCCCCCTGCGGTCGAGGAGCTTCCGCGCCCGCCGTTTCATTACCACCTCGTGCTCGTCGAGCCCGAGATCCCGCCCAATACCGGCAACATCGGTCGGCTTTGCGTGGCGATCCAGGGGACTCTCCATCTCGTGCACCCGCTGGGTTTCGACATCAGCGACAAGGCCGTCCGGAGAGCGGGGCTCGACTACTGGAAGTTCGTCGACCTGATCGAGCACCAGAGCTTCGAGGCGTTTCTGCAATGGTTCGAGGAACATGAGCCGGGCGCGCCCTACTTCCTTCTTTCGAAGAAGGCGCAAAAGAGCATCTACAGCCTGAAACTGCCGGCCCGCGCGGCTTTCGTTTTCGGGAAGGAAACGTTAGGTTTACCGGAGGCCCTGCTCGAGAAGCACGCGGAACGGTCGTTCACCATTCCGATGTTCTCGTCGCGGATCCGGAGCCTGAACCTTTCCAACGCCGTCTCGCTGACGGTCTATGAGGCGATACGACAGCATTTATGATCCACGCGCGTTTTCGCTACCCCACCCTGATCGCCGTTGCGATCGCCGCCACGCTGCTTGCCGCCTACGAAGGCGCGCGGGGCATCGGCCACGCGTACCGTCACGTTTTTCCCGACGTGAGCGTCCTCAAGACCGAGTACCCGGTGGCCGTCAAAAAAGAGGGCCCGCGCATCATCTACAAGTTCCAGAAGAAGCGCCCCGCCCATTGGGTGAGCCTCAATCAGGTCTCGAAGCAGGCGGTCGCGGCGATCCTCATGTCGGAAGACTCGGGCTTCTTCCAGCACCACGGCTACGAACCCGAGGCGATCAAAGCGGCCATTGAGCACAACACCAAGCCAGGCGTGAAGGTGAAGCGCGGCGGCAGCACCATCACCCAGCAGCTCGTGAAGAACCTCTTCCTCTCTCCCGAGAAGACGCTGACGCGCAAGGCGCGGGAGCTTTTGCTCGCCGTCGAGCTCGAGCGCAAGTTCCCGAAGCGCAAGATCCTCGAAACCTACATCAACATCGCCGAGTGGGGACCGGGCGTCTATGGCATCGACGAAGCCAGCCGCCGCTACTTCCACAAGGCACCGGCAGATCTTTCCGCTCGCGACGCGGCAGTTCTTGCCTTCATGCTCCCGAACCCGATCAAGTACCAGAACAGCATCCGTGACGGCGAGCTCTCCGATTTTGCGCAGAAGCGCGTCGAGACGATCCTTGAGCGGCTGTGGAAAACAGGACACATTTCCGACGAGGAATACTCTTCCGCCGACCGCGGTGACGAGTTACCATCTAGCTTATGAACCGTGCGGTCTACTCCGATAAGTTGAGAAGGAAAATGAAGATAGGTATCCCCGCTTTGTGCATGATCGGCGCCGTCGGCGCTTTCCTTTGGGCGAAGGAAGGCAGACCAGGGCGCTCACCCGAAACCAGCAAGGCGCAGCTCGCGAAGATCGTGGGCAAGCGCCTGGTTACCGGTTCGCAGGAGCAGACCGACGAGCTGAAGATCCAGTACTCGATCGACTCGCGCATGCAGCAGACGATCGAACAGGTTTACAAGCGCGGCGGAGTACCGTTCGGCTCGCTCGTGGCGATCGACCCGCGCTCGGGCCAGGTGCTCGCGATGGTGAGCCACGGCATGCGCGGCGAGAACATGGCGCTGCGCTCGTCGTTTCCGGCCGCGAGCATCTTCAAGGTCGTCACCGCGGCGGCCGCGCTCGAAGGAAAAAAACTTTCGCACGACAGCCTCATTCCCGTGCGCGGCAGCTACCACACGCTCTACAAGCGCAACGTGATGGCGGGCGGAGGCATCGATCCCGCCAACTCGCCTCGCCACTCGCGCCTGATCAGCTTCGAGGAGGCGCTCGCGAAATCGGTGAATTCCGTTTTCGGCAAAGTGGGTCTCTTCGGCGTCGGCTCCGAGAGCCTGCGCAAGATCGCCACGCGCTTCCAGTTCGGAAAACAGATCCCGCTCGAGATGCCGGTCGACGTCGACCAGGCCGTCGTGCCGGATGACGGCTTCGGCGTCGCCGAGTCGGCGTCGGGCTACACGCGCCAGAACACGCTGAGCCCCGTGCACGGCGCGCTCATCGCCGCGGCGATCGCCAACGGCGGCGTGATGATGGAGCCCTCGGTCATCGATCGCGTGATCTCGAAAGACGGTAAGACCGACTATCTCTTCCAGCCGACTCCGCTCGCCACCGTGATGGAAAAGAGCACGGCCGAAGAGCTCGGGAAGATGATGCACAAGACGATCACCGACGGCACCTCGCGCCGCGCGTTCAACCGCGTGGATCGCAGCGTGGCGCTCAACGACGTCTTCATCGCCGGCAAGACCGGCACGCTCAACGGCTGGGATCCGGCCGGGCGCTACGACTGGTTCGTCGGCTTCGCCGAAAAAGAAGGCCAGAAGATCGCCGTCGCCGCCCTCTGCGTCCACGGCTCGCGCTACGGCGTGAAGGCCTCGCAGGTCGCGCGCGCGGCGTTCGAGGTCTACTTCGGCTCGACGATCGCGCAGGACACGTCCGATGCCATCCAGCGCGCCGCCCACCTCCGCGGCGGCCGCCATCGCCGCCGCAGCCGTCGCGCCCGCGCGGCGGTTTCGTACGCCCCGCCGGTCGCGGCCTCCCACTCCGGCTCAGGCACCTGATCAAGAGCATCTGAGCCTGTCCCGGGACAGGTTCGAGCACTCAAAGCCCTGTCATTCCACATGTTTTTTCCGGGGATCGTTGATTGACATGGTCGGTCATTATGTCGTACTGACCATCCATTCATGAGCAGCTTCAAGCTTCGCAAACAGATCATCGCGTACGCGCACCGGCTCGACGCCAAGGGCTTCGTCGCCAACCATGACGGCAACGTCTCGGCGCGCGTCGGCGACTCGGGGGACGATCGCTTTCTGGCGACGCCCACGGCGCGCGCGAAGTTCGATCTCAAGGAAGACGACCTCATCGTCGTCGACGCCACGGGCAAGACGCGCTCGGGCGATGCGAAGATTTTCGGCGAGTGGTCGCTGCATGCGGAAATCTACAAAGCGCGGCCCGACGTTGAAGCGGTGGTGCACGCGCATTCGCCGCACGCGTCGGCGCTTGGGCTTGGCGGCCAGTCGCTGCCGATCGATTTCTGGCCCGAAGCGGTCGTGAGCCTCGGGCTTGCCGCTCCCTGCGTCGCGCAAGGCGACATCGGCGGCGCCGCGCGCCGCGCGTCGGCGGCCCT
>JACQAX010000408.1 GCA_016194795.1 Deltaproteobacteria bacterium
GGCGCGACCACCCTCACGCATTACCTCGACGACGTCCTGCCGCTCTTCGCCGACACGCTTCTCGATCCCGCGCTCGGCGCCGACGAGTTCAAGCGGGCGCAGTCGGTCGCGCTCGAGGACATCCGCACGCTGGAAGACGACCTCGGCCGCCTCGTCGGCCGCATGTTCTGCGAGAATCTCTTCGAGGGACACCCGTACTCGCAGGCCATCGTGGGCAGCGCCGACTCGGTCGCGAAGCTCGGGCCCGAGCGCCTCGTGAGCCATTACGAGTCGTGGGTGAAGGGCGCGCCCCTGGTGATCGCCGCGAGCGGCAAGTTCAATCCCGCGCGCATCGTCTCGGTGTTCGAGAAGGTCAAGCGCCCGACCTCGCTGCGGCCCGCGCCGGCGGCGCTTCCGTACGACGGCCCGCGCGCCCCGCGTGTCGTGGAGACGAAGAAGAACCGCGAGCAGAGCCATCTCATCGTGGGGTTCTCCGGGACCCGCGTCACCGACGGCGACCGCAGCGACTTGCGCGTGCTCCTCACGGTGCTCGGCGGCCAGAGCGGCCGTCTCTTCACCGAGCTGCGCGACAAGCAGGCGCTCTGCTACACGGTCGCGCCGATCTCGTTCGAGGGCATCGAGCCGGGCTACGTCGGCGTCTACATCGGCTGCGACCCGATGAAGCGCACCCAGGCGCTCACCGGCATCCATCGCGAGCTCGAGCGCATGGTCTCCAAGCCGATCACGTCGGCCGAGCTCAAGCGCGCCAAGGAGTTCGTCCTCGGACGCCACCACATGGACATGCAGCTCAACTCGGCCATCGCCAACAGCGGGGCGTTCAACACGCTCTACGGCCTCGGCTACGACGAGCACCTCAAGCTCGGCGAACGCCTGCGCGGCGTGACCGCGCTGACGGTGCAGAAGATGGCCGCGAGGATTTTTAGCTCGCCGGCCGTGACGGCTCTGGTAGTCTGATCATCAGTGGATTTCGGGCACAGTCTTCTGTATTCCTTCATCGGGATGTTCGTCGCGATGGACATCATCGGCGTGCTGCCGATGTATCTCGGCATGACGGTGGGGCTCGAGGCCAAGCGCCGCCGCCGCCTCGTGAACCTTTCGGTGATGGTCGCCGCCGGCGTCGCGTTCGCCTTCGCCATGCTCGGCCACTGGATTTTCAAGCTCCTCGGCATCGCGATCTACGATTTCAAGGTCGGCGGTGGCATCGTGTTGCTCGTCATGGCGATCCTCGACCTCATCAAGGGGCGCGGCGACAAGGAGCACAGCGCTTCGACGGGCGTCGTTCCGCTCGGCGTTCCGCTCATTACGGGTCCCGGGCTGATCGCGACGGTGATGCTGCAGGTTGGAATTTACGGAAACATCATCGTCATCCTGAGCATGCTTGGAAATTTCCTGTTCGCCTGGGCGGCGCTGCGGAAAAGCGCGCTCATCACCCGCTTCATCGGCGTCGAGGGCACCGATATCGTGTCGAAAATCGCCGCCCTCCTCATGACCGCCATTGCCTTCGCCATGATCCGGACCGGCCTTTTCGAGGCCATCCGGGCGGCAAAATAATCCTACTGGCCACGTAATATCAAATACTTGGCTCCCCGGCTTGCAATGCCTAAATCTCTGCTAAAATAGGGGGTGGAGGGACTTTTCTTGGGGGGTAACGCATTTGGCTAAGTTGAAGCCGAAAAAACAGCAGCATCCGGGCTTGAGCGTCGTCAAGGAAGCCACGGACTTTTTTAAAGCGCGAATCACCGAAGCTCTCGACAATCAAAAAGTCGCGATCCATCCCAATACCGAGTTCTATCTCGTGGATCTGCTCACGCGGTTCATCTCCTCCGACAATCTCTTCACAGTCGACGAAAACGGCGCGCGCCGCCAGGAGGTGCTCGCGCTTCTTTTCGGCGCGGCGATGTCGTCGCCAAGCGCGGGCGAGAAGCAGCGCGGCCTCCGCCGGCTCGGTGACGTCTCGCTCTACACGGCCGGCTTCTTCCAGGACAGCCTTGCGCGCAAGATCGTCGACGTCGACTACTACATCGGCATGGGCCGCAACGCCTATGGCAGCTTGGCGGCCGATGGCCGCGACGCCTTGTTTCAGACCGTCTTCAGCGAGCTGGCCAGGCAGTTCCACCGCTTCGTCGACGTGCTGGGAGAGGTGAGCGCGGCCGATGGAGCCAAGGACTCTAAAGACATCCTTCGCCAGTACGATCTGTGGCTGAAGACGCGCAGCGAGCGGGCCGAGAAAAAGCTCAAGCAGGCGGGCATCATCCCCAACAAGCTCGTCAAGCCCGACTGGCAGTAGGTCGCGCTATTCCAGGTGCATTTCGACGAGATCGTCGCCTTGGCGGATGCGCTCGAGCACGTCGGCGCCGTCCTGCTTTTCGCCGAAGTCCGATACCTGGCCGAAGATCGTGTAGTTGTTGTCGAGATGCGGATAGGTACCGAGGCTGAAGTAGAACTGGCTGTCGGCGCTGTCGGGGTCGGCCGAGCGCGCCATCGCGACGGTGCCGCGCACGTGCCGGCGGCCGTTGAACTCGGCCTTGAGCTTCTGGCCGCTGCCTCCGGTGCCGACGGAGGTGTCTGATTTGTTCCTGCTCTTCGGGTCGCCCGTCTGGACGACGAAGCCCGGCACCACTCGGTGGAACGAGAGGCCGTTGTAGAACTTCTGCTGCACTAGCTCGGCGAAACGCTTCACCGTGTTCGGCGCGTCTTTCGAGTAGAAGCGGAACTTGACGGTGCCGCGATTGGTCTTCACGACCACGATCGCCTTGCTGAGGCCCGAGGCATCGGTGCTCAAATCGACGTTGCCGGCGGCCGGGGCGGCCGGTGCAGCCGCCGCCGTGGTCGCGGCCGGGGCAGGAGGCGTAGCGCCGGGCGTCGGGGCGGCGACGGCGGGTTGCGTGGCACTGGCGCCGCTGGCCTGCGTCGCCGGCTGTTTCGATGCGTCGTCCTGCTTCGACTCCTTGGTGCATCCGCCGAGAACTCCGAGCGCAATCAGATTGCGATCTCGTGTCGTGCAATGCCTCTGGGTTTTTTTCGGAGGTTTCGTCGCGTGTTATTTCGCGAGCGATCGCTTTCTCGCGTTCCTGCGAAAGCCGCTCTTCGATCACCTGCCGCTCGAGCGCCAGCATCTCTATTACACCGGTCTCTTCGAGAATTTTTTCGTGCATCTTCGCATCGCGGGCTACGCCTCGCTCATCCTGCTCTCGCCCGTGTATTTCATGTTGCTCTGGGGTTTCATCGCGCCGGGCCTGCACCCGCACGAGCGCAAGCAGGTGCTCCCGTTCGCGATCGGCGGCAGCGTCTTCTTCCTCCTGGGGTCGGGATTTGCCTACTTCGTGCTTTTTCCCGCGGGCGTGAAATACTTCCTCACCTACGGCACGCAGGCC
>JACQAX010000409.1 GCA_016194795.1 Deltaproteobacteria bacterium
CGGCCGTCAAGTCGCAGCAGAAAGAGAACCACGTGATGGACGGCTCGCGTCCCGTGCCGAACGGCGCCCCGGGCGCCGCCAGCAACACGCCGGGTCCGGCCTCGGCCGTGCCCGAGGTTCGCAGCAACACCCAGAAAGTGTACGAGACCACCAACTACGCGGTGCCCGAGAAGGTCACGCGCGCCACGAAGCCCGTGGGCTCGATCAAGAAGATGTCGGTCGCGGTGCTCGTCGACGGCCTGTACAAGGCCGATCCGGCCAAGCCCGACCAGCCGGCGGCCTTCACGAAGTGGAGCGACGAGAAGCTCGGCGAGTTCAAGTCGATCGTGGCCTCGAGCGTGGGCCTCGATCCGAAACGCGGCGACACGATCGAAGTGAAGAACATGGAGTTCCGCCGCGAGGACCTCGAGAACGCCGACGCGGCCATCGCGGCCTACGAGCGCCGCAAGATGATGAACCATTTGATCCAGTACGCCGTCATCGGTGCTGCGATCGCGTTGTTCTTCTTCTTCGTGGTCCGCCCGTTCGTCAAGTGGCTGACCGACAACACCGTCGAGAACATGGAGAGCTTCCTCCCGAAGACCATCGAGGAGCTCGAGAAGATGCAGACCGACGACCTCGAGCAGGTGGAGGACGCCATCCCGGTCATCGTCGACAAGGTCGACCCCGAAAAGGTCGAGGGCGAGATGATCAAGGAGAAGGTCGTGACGCTCATCGAGTCCAACCCGACCAAGGCCGCGATGATCCTGCACGAGTGGGTGCACCGGCCCAAGCCCGTCGTCACCGACAAGATCATCGGAGGCGACGGCGGCAAGGGCGACGGCAAGGGCGGCGGCGGAAAGAAGTCGGCTTGAAGAAGATGACTAAGGCTGGGGAGCACACGAATGGCTGAGAACACGGCACCACTGATCGCCTACGAAGACATGTCGGGCCTCGACAAGACGGCCCTGCTTCTGAACATCCTGGGCACGCAGGTCACCGCCCAGATCTTCAAGAAGATGAAGGACAACGACATCAAGCGCATCGTGAGCGCCATGGGCAGCGTGGCCAAGGCGCCCATCTCGGTCGTCCGCCAGGTGCTCGAGGAGTTCTACTCGCAGGTCTCGGAAGAAGAGGAAATGATCTTCGGCCAGGGCAGTGGGCGCGAGTTCATCCTCGCCACCCTCGGCGAGGAGCGCGCCCGCACGGTGCTCGGCCAGCTCTCGGTGCTCGAAGGGTCGAGAACGCTCGAGGCGCTCGAGCTCGTCGACGCCCGCACGCTCGCCAACTTCCTCATCAACGAGCATCCGCAGACCATCGCGCTCATCCTGGCCCACCTCGAGCCGGCGAAGAAAACCGACGTGCTCAAACGCCTGCCGGAAGCGATCCAGACCGAAGTCGTGCTGCGTATCGCGAACCTCGACTTCATCAGCCCGACGCTCATCGCGCAGGTCGACGAGGTGTTGAAGCAGGAGCTCGCCACTTTGGGAAGCATCGACACCCAGCAGCTGGGCGGCGTGCAGCCCATCGCCGACATGCTCAACGTCATGGACAAGACGACCGAGCAGAACATCATGGCGCGCGTCGAGGAGAAAGACCCGCAGCTGGCCGAGGAAATCCGCAAGCTCATGTTCGTGTTCGAGGACATCATCTACATCGACGACCGCGGCATGCAGCAGCTGCTCAAGGAAGTGCAGAACGACAAGCTGGTCATCGCCCTCAAGACGGCCCAGGACGAGATCAAGGAAAAGATCTTCCGCAACATGTCCAAGCGCGCGGGCCAGCTGCTCAAGGACGATCTCGAGGCGCTCGGGCCGGTGCGCCTGAGCGACGTCGAGTCGGCGCAGCAGGAGATCGTGAACGTCGCCAAGCGCCTCGAGGCCGAAGGCAAGATCATCATCAGCCGCGGCGGCGAGGCGGACGCGCTTGTCTAATACCACGACGAAACCCGGCGAGAAGGTGGCGACCCCGGCCAGCGACCCGAACGCCAACCTCATCGACTCGATCGAGATCACCGACGAGCATTCGCTGCGCGACCTCTCGCACTCGAAACCCGGGGGCGCCGCCACGCAGCTGCCGAAGGGCGGCTCGGTCCAGCGGCTCGGCGGCCAGAACATCGTCACCGTCGAGATGCCGAAGGAGCAGATGGTGCAGCAGTTCGAGCCCGGGCGCATCCGCGACACGCGGGGCATCCGGTACTCGGACGTCGTCAAGGGCATCGCGCCCGGCACGGCGACGCAGCAGAGCTCGCGCTTCCGTCTCAACGCGCTGACGCGCGGGCCGCTTTCGGTCGAGCAGGAAGAGGAAGAGCGGATAGAGAACGAGGTGCGCAAGCGGCTCGACGCCCGGCTCGAGGAGATGCGCGCCCAGGTGACCGCCGACGCCTACCACGAGGGTTTCAACGCGGGTAAGGAGCAGGGGCGGGTGGAAGTTTTGACCGAGGCCGGCCCGCAGCTGGCGCAGCTGAAGAAGCTCGCGACCGACTTCGAAGGGCTCAAGACCGAGGTCTTCAGAGCCAACGAGGAGCTCTTCATCCACCTGGTCAACCAGATCTCGAAAGCCGTGATCCTGCGCGAGCTTAAGGAAGACAACGAGTACACGCGGCGCCTGGCCACGCACGTGCTCGAGCGGCTCGGAACACGCGAGAACATCAAGATTTTCGTGGCCGAGGCGGAACTATCTTCCGCCGAGCAGCTCAAGGCGGGGCTTGCGCAAACCCTCGGAGAGCTCAAAAATATAAGTGTGGAGGCGGATGCCTCGATGAAGTCGGGCGGTTGTCGCGTCGAAACGGAATTCGGCGAGATCGACGCCCGGATTGAAGTGCAGCTGCAGAGCATTGCCTCTGGTCTAGGGACGGACCAGAAATAGGGAGCGGCCGCGCCGCAGAGCGAGCGCGTTGACCGCGACCGGTTTTCAAGAAGCCAGGAGGGCTTATCTCGGAACAGACTTATAAACTCGACGACCGGGTTTATAACGACAAGGTAGCGAAGATGCTGCTTTACCGCGAGCGCGGCAAGCTCTCGAAGAGCCTCGGGCTCACGTTCGAGGGCCATCTGCCCGGCGCCACCATCGGCAGCATCGTCAAGCTCATGCCCACGGGCGGCGGCGCCAACGCGCAGCCCGTCGAGGCGGAGGTCGTCGGCTTCAAGGAGAAGCGCGTGATCCTCATGCCGCTCGACGAGAGCCGGGGCCTGAGCAACACGAGCAAGATCATCCTGACGGAAACCGAGGCCTCGATCCCCGTGGGCGATTTCCTGCTCGGCCGCGTGATCGACGGAAAGGGACAGCCGATCGACGGAAAGGGCCCGCTCACCAGCGGGCAGAAGGGCGTGCAGCGGCGGGGGATCTACGGCACGCCGGTGAACCCGCTCGCGCGCGCGTGCATCGACAAGCCGCTCGACCTCGGCGTTCGCGCGATCAACGGGATGATCACCTGCGGCAAGGGGCAGCGCATGGGCATCATGGCCGGCTCGGGCGTCGGCAAGAGCGTGCTCCTCGGGATGATGGCGCGCAACACGAAAGCCAACGTCAACGTCATCGCGCTCGTCGGCGAGCGCGGTCGCGAGGTTCGCGAGTTCATCGAGCGCGACCTGGGCCCCGAGGGCATGGCTCGCTCGGTCGTCGTCGTCGCCACGAGCGAGAAGTCGCCCCTGCTCCGCATGCGCTGCGCTTTCGTCGCCTCGACCATCGCCGAGTATTTCTGCGACCGTTCGGCCGACGTGCTGCTCCTGATGGACTCAGTCACGCGTTTCTGCATGGCCCAGCGCGAGATCGGCCTGAGCATGGGCGAGCCGCCCGCGAGCAAAGGCTATACGCCGTCGGTCTTCGCCACCCTGCCGAAGCTGCTCGAGCGCGCCGGCACGCGCGAAAAGGGCAGCATCACCGGCCTCTACACGGTGCTCGTCGAGGGCGACGACATGGACGAGCCGATCGCCGACGCGGCCCGCTCGATCCTCGACGGCCACATCGTGCTCTCGCGCCACCTCGCCGCGCGCAACCACTATCCGGCCATCGACGTCGCCGCCAGCATCAGCCGCGTGATGACCGCCTGCGTTCCGAAGGAGCACGTCGAGCTCGCCGGCGAGCTGCGCGACCTCA
>JACQAX010000414.1 GCA_016194795.1 Deltaproteobacteria bacterium
GAGCAGGGCCAGCCGCTTGGCCATTACAGCGTGAATCCGGCCTTCGTCGCGTCGTTGTAGAACATCTTCACCGTGTCGAGCGAGTACTCGCCCAGGTCTTTGCCCTGGAGCGAAAGTTTCTTCAGCACGTCGTCGGTGACGGTGATCACGTGGCAGCCGCACTCGTCGGCCTGGTAGATGTTGAGAACCTCGCGCGGGCTCGCCCAGAGGATCTGCGCCTTCGGCAACGCGCGGTACTTGTCGACCGCCGCGCGCATGATCGGCACCGGATCGATGCCCGTGTCGGCGATGCGACCGGCGAAGATCGAGACGATCACGTCGTCGGCGGGCTTCATCGTTTCGCGCAGCCCGTCAATCTGGGCCTCGGTCATGATGGCCGTGACGTTGAGCTTAAGCTTCTGATCGAGCAGGCGACGGATGAGCGGCAGCGCGCTCTCGCCTTTCGTGTTCGTGATCGGAATTTTAATATAGACTTTCGCGCCCCATGAGCCGATGAGCTTGGCCTGGCGTTCCATTTCCGAAAATTCGTCGGCGAAAACTTCGAACGAGATGGGCAGATCGCGGATCTCGGCGAGCACGCCGCGCGCGAACTCGGCATAGTCGCGAATTCCCGCTTTGGCCATGAGCGTCGGATTCGTCGTGAAACCCTTCGCGACACCCGCGCGGTACTGCTTGAGCATGTCGGCGGCATTCGCCCCATCGGCGTATACGGCGATCTTCAGCGGTCTCGAATTTGGCTTCGTCATGGCCCGGTATCCAACCAGAAAATGTGCGGATTTTCCATACACTTCATGTTACTCCGAAAATATGCTCCCCAAACTGGATCTGTCGCTTCTGATCCCGACGTACAATGAAAGCGACATCATTGCGTCGACGCTCGAAGCGGTCGCCAAAGAGCTCGGCGACGACCTTGCAAGCCGCACCGAAGTCATGCTCGTCGACGACGGAACCGACAGCCTGCCGGCCGTGATCCTCGACATCGCACCGCGTCTTCCTTTCGCGAGCGTCGAGTGCATGCGCAACGCGCCGCCGCTCGGCAAGGGCAAGTCGCTCGCCCGCGGGTTCGCTCACGCCCGGGGCCCGGTCGTGGGCTTTCTCGACGCCGATCTCTCGACGCCCGCCTCGTACATCCGTCAGGCTTATGACGTGATCCGCAACGACGAGGCCGACCTCTTCATCGGATCCCGTCGCGTCGCCGGCGCCGAGGTCACGCGCGAGCAGTCGGCCATCAAAGACGTCCTGGGCGACGTGCTCCACGTCGTCGTCAACGGCTTCATTTTCAGCGGCGGCCGCAAGTACCGCGACACCCAGTGCGGCTTCAAGTTCTTCAAGAACAAGGTCGCGAAAGTTCTCTACAAGGACCTCGTGGCCGGCGACGGAATGACCGACGTCGAGGTGCTCGTGCGCGCCAACATGCTCAAATACCGCGTGAAGGAAGTGGGCGTCGTGTGGAACGACACGCGCGAAAGCAAACGCTCGCTCCGCCGCATCCTCGTCGGCGAGGTGAAGGCGATCTCGGCGATCGTGCTCCACTACAAGATTCTCGGCGGAGAGAAGCTGCGCAAGCTCAAGAGCTTCTCGACCGGGGGCATGACTTGAAACGCGTGCTCGTCACCGGCGCGGCCGGCTTCATCGGCAGCAACCTCTGCGACTTTCTCCTCGACCAGGGCTGCGAGGTCGCGGGGCTCGACAGCTTCGTCACCGGCCAGCGCGAGTTTCTCTCCAAGGCGCTCAAGAACGCCAAGTTTCAGCTCCACGAGGTCGAGCTCGCCGACTTCGAGCACGTCAAAGCGGTGACGGCCGTGTTCAAGCCCGACACGGTCATCCACCTGGCAGCCAACGCCGACGTGCGCTTCGGATTGCAGCATCCCCGCAAGGACCTCGAGCAGGGCACGGTCGTCACCTTCAACGTGCTCGAAGCCGCCAGGCTCGCCGGCGCGACCAAGTTCGCCTTCTCGAGCACGGGCTCAGTGTACGGCGAGCCCGAGATTTTTCCCACGCCCGAGACCTGCCCGTTTCCGGTGCAGACGAGCCTCTACGCGGCGGCGAAGCTCGCCGCCGAGGGCATGATCCAGGCCTACGCCGAGGGCTACGGCATGAAGGGCTACATTTTACGTTTCGTCTCGATCCTCGGCGAGCGCTACACCCACGGCCACGTCTACGACTTCGCGAACAAGATCCTCGATAACCCGAAAGAGATCGACGTGCTCGGCGACGGCAAGCAAACCAAGGCCTACCTCTACATCGGCGACTGCCTGAGCGCGATCTGGCACATCCTCAACAAGTGCGAGGACAAGATCAACATCTACAACCTGGGCCCCGACGAGCACATCAACGTCGACCAGTCGCTCGACGTGATCTGCAAGGTGATGGACGCCACGCCCAAGCGCAACTACTCCGGCGGCAAGCGCGGCTGGATCGGCGACAGCCCGTTCATCTTCCTCGACTGCAAGAAGCTCAAAAGCACGGGCTGGAAATCGCAGAAGACCATTCGCGAGAGCGTCGAGCTCACGATCCGGTGGCTGCTGGCCAACGACTGGGTCTTGAAAAGGAGACAGACGTGAACAACATGATCATCACCCGCGCTCCCCTGCGCCTGACGTTCGGCGGCGGCGGCACCGACCTGCCCTCCTATTACCGCAAGTTCGGGGGCGAGCTCGTCTCCGGCGCGATCGACAAGTACATCTACATCGCCGTCCACCGCACCTTCGCGCGCGAGTTCATCATCAAGTACTCGCAGTTCGAGCGCGTGGCGAGCGCCAAAGAGGTGAAGCACCCGATCATCCGCGAAGTGCTCGAGCGCCACGGCGTCGAGCCGCAGCTCGAGATCGTCAGCCTGGCCGACATTCCCGACGGCACGGGCCTGGGCTCGTCGGGCGCGTTCACCGTCGCGCTCCTCAAAGCCATCTCGTTCTACCGGCGCCAGAGCGCGCTCACCGAGGCGATCGCCGAGGAGGCCTGCGACATCGAGATCAACAAGCTCGGCCAACCGATCGGCAAGCAGGACCAGTACGCCTCGGCCTTCGGCGGCATCACGCGCTTCATCTTCAACAAAGACGACACCGTCGAAGTGCATCCGCTGAAAATCTCTCCCGACACCCTCCACAGCCTCGAGGACGACCTGCTCCTCTTCTTCACCGGCTTCAGCCGCAGCGCGGGCACCGTGCTGAGCGACCAGAAGAAGCGCTCCGAGTCGGCCGACAAAGAGATGCTCGACAACCTCCACTTCACGAAAGAGCTTGGCCAGGCGTCGTGCAAGGCGCTCGAGGGCGGCAACCTCAACGAGTTCGCGCGCCTCATGGACGTGCACTGGGAGAACAAGCGCAAGCGGTCGGGCGGCATGACCAAGAGCGAGATCGACAAAGCTTACGAGGTCGCCAAGGCCAACGGCGCGCTGGGCGGCAAGCTCATCGGCGCGGGCGGGGGCGGCTTTCTCATGTTCTACACGCGCAACCACGCCGCGCTTCGCGCCGCGATGGCCAAGCAGGGGCTGGAGGAAGTTCGCTTCAAATTCGACTTCGAAGGCGCGAGGGCCGTGTCGGTATGAGCATGAAGCTCGTTCTCGTCACCGGAGCAGGACGCGGGATCGGGCGCGAGATCGCGCTCCGGCTCGCGGCCGACGGCTACGCGGTCAGCGGCTGCGCGCGCTCGACCACCGAGCTCGAGGAGACGCGCAATCTTTCGCAGGGCAAGATCCGCGTCTCGCCCCTCGACGTCACCCACGCCGAGGACGTCGACGCCTGGATCAAAACCGAGGCCGACCATGCCGCGCGCGGCAACGGGTCGATCTGGGGCCTGGTCACCGCCGCCGGCATCCAGGGTGACATCGCCCCGTTCACCGAGGTGAACTGGGCCGAATGGAAAAAAACCGTCGAGGTGAACCTCTACGGCACCGCGCACGCCTGCCA
>JACQAX010000415.1 GCA_016194795.1 Deltaproteobacteria bacterium
CGGCGCCATCCCCAAGCGACTTCGCCCGCGCGCGATCAAACGAGATATCCACAAGTGGACAACTCCGGGAACCCAGCGTCGCAACCGCCTCGCTCAGCCGCGCGCCCGCAAGCGAGACGAGCGCGAACCCGCCACCTTGAAGCGCGACGACGGCCTGCTGGGCCAAGGGCGCAAGCGCGACGGACGGGATGCGCCCCGACAAGGCCTCGCCACTCAGGGTCGCCTCGGACTCGAGAAACGGCGAGAACGCCAGGAGCTCGCCACCAGGCGCCACCTCCCCGCTCAAGGCCCGCGCCGTGAAATGCGAGAACACCGCAAGCGCCAGGCCCGCATCGTGCTGGGCGATCTCGCAAAGAACCGTGGCAAGATCCGAGACGCGGCCGCCCTCGACGAGCTCGTCGGCGAACAGCCCCGCCGCGCGCGCTCGCTCGATCGTCGCACCCTTGCGAAGAACGTCCCAGGCCAGCTCTTTCAGCATGACGACCCCTCGCCAAAAACGCTGACCCCGGGGGCGCCATGGCCAAGCCCCTGTTTGAAAAGATTCAGGCGGTTGAGCTGGTTCGTTCCTTCGTAAATCTGAGTCAGGCGCACGTCACGCAGGATTTTCTCGACGCGCCCGTCGCCGCGGCCGCCCGCGTGGCCCATGAGCTCGAGCGCGATGCGGCAGCTGTCGACGGCCAGATCGGTCGCGGCAAACTTCGCAAGCGACGAGTACGATCCGTATTCGCGATCGGCGCCCGACCGGCGCAGCGCCGCCCGATCGGCGAGCATCTTGGCGCGCCCGCTCGGGTGCGAGAGCAAAGGGGCCGCGATCGCGGCCGGCAGGAGCTTGAGCAGCCAATACGCCAGCGGCTGCTGCATCGTTCGAAACGGGCCTCTCGAAGAGGCGCGAAGCCCTGCCTCCCAGGCGCAGTACTCGCCCAGCTTCACGTTCTTCCACATCTCGGCAAGACGCGTCTGCACCCACTCCAACGACGCCAGCGGCACGCCATCGACGCGCGTCTTCACGCAATGCTCGAAGGCCGCGCGATAGGCGCCCTTGGCCGCGCCCGCCGCCATGATCGCCACCCCGGGGCGCGACATCGCGAGCACGTCGTCGCTCAGCATCTCGCAGACCTGGCGGTACGGAATCGGCCCGGCATGGCGAGACGGCTCAAGGCAGATCAGCTCATCGGGCACGAAGCACGAGTCGAAGTTCAAAACGCTCGCCGGGCACGCGTTCTGCCCCATCTTGCGCTCGATGCGGCCCAGCGAAAACCCTTTTGACGACGACGGCACGGCGGCGATGACCACGCTTTCGGAGGGCTTCGCGAGATTCGAATACCCCGTCACCACGTGCCACGCCGAAAGGTGGCCGTTGGAGATGAACATCTTCGTGCCGCTCAACCGATAGCCTCCCTCGGCGCGCTCGGCGCGACAGCCCACGCGCCCGCGATCGAGGAGGTCGACATCCTCCATGTCGGTGCCCGCATCGGGCTCGGTGATGGCCGTCGACACGAGCCGGGGCTTGCCGGCAAGCTCGCCCGCGACCACGTCCTCGCACACCCGGCGCAGCACGCGCATGTTGAACGTCGCCGAGATCAGCGCGATCCCGACGTAGTGCGCGCCGATCAGGTTGCCGACGCCCAGGCATTCGGAGGCAAGCTCCTCGCTGAACGCGAGCATCGAAAGCGGGCCGTAGCCCCCGCCGCCGAAAGCGCGCGGCAGCCAGAGCGAGTAAAAGCCACGATCGCCGGCCGCTTTGACGAGGTCCCAGGGAAGGTGTTCGGGCTGCCCCTGCACGAGACGGTCAAGGTCGTGGGCGCGCGGCCTCACGACGTCGCGGTTGAACTCGCGCGCAAGCCTTGCCGCCTCGCGAATCTCCTCGAGCACTCCTGACGGGAGCTTCGCGCCTTCGGTGAATCCGAACGGCAGCAGCTCATCTGCGATCGACATTCTCAGACCTTATCGGAATCGAATTGGCCATGTCGAGCGCGATCGTCGCGTCGGCCGCCTCGGCAAGCTTCGCGTCGAGGCAGTAGATCCCCGACTCGTAAAAACCGCTGAACGCGTCCTCGGTCGGGTTGGCGCTTCCGAGCCAGAGCCCCTCGTGGTCGAACTGCCACGCCTTGTAATGGACGAAGTTGAAGCTCGCCCAGACGACGCGCGAGCCTGACAGAAAATCCGCGTACGACGCATACCGTTGGCGCGCCTGCGAGCGCTGGTCGGCGAGCCGGATTTTTTGAAACGCGTTGCCCACGCGCAGCCAGCCCCGGGCCTCGCTTTTTTCGGCGAGCTCGTCGAGCACCATCGTCAGCTCGCCGTTGCCGCCGTCCCAGCCGTTGCCGATGAATTCGACGGGTACCTTGGAATCTTTGAGCGCCGCCACGACGGGCGGGTTTCCGAGCTTCACGCCGCTGAACACGATGCGCGAGCGCGCGTGGGCCGAAAGCGAGGTCAGCAGATCCGAAATCCCGGTCTGGCGCCGCCCGGGCTTCTGGGCGGCAAAGCGGCAAAGCGCGCGCGGCGCGCGCGA
>JACQAX010000416.1 GCA_016194795.1 Deltaproteobacteria bacterium
AGATCGATCGCGACCGCGTTGCTGCCCGGGCCGTTGCTGGGACCGTTCGCACCGCCGCCGGACTTCGGCGCGTTGAGATCGAGCGCCTGCATGAGCATGTCCGGCGCCTTCATGTCGCTCGCCATGGACTTCATCTGCTCGGCGCTGACTTTGGTTACGACACCGCCGCCGGAGTCGCCGCCGCCCTTCGCGTCGCCGCCGGTCTTGGAGTCGCCGCCGCCTTTGGAATCGCCCTTGCTCTCGGACTTGCCTTGTCCGCCGCCGCTCGCCTGAGCCGCGGCCGCGGCCGCGAAGTTTTTCGGCGAGGCAACGACCATCTGGCCCGCGCCGACGTTGATCGGCGGACCGCCGTTCGGCGGGCGAACCGAGACGAGGCCGGAGACGACCACGACCTGCGTGCCGCCGAAACCGCCGCCGCCGCCGCCCCTGGGCGCGTCGACCATGAACTCGGTGCCGCGAACACCCATGATCGCGTCGCCCGATTTGACCTCGAGCTTGCCGCTGTCGCCGACCTTTTTCGTCACGAGCGCGCGAAGCTTGCCGTACAGGATGGAGAAGGTGCCGGTGCGGTTTTCGACGTCCTTGAGCGCGTAGTTCGAGATCTTCAGCGCGCTGGCGGGACCGACGTCCATGAGCGACTGGTCAGTGAACAGGAGCTTCGCCGAGGCGCCGTCGCCGGTCTTGACGACGTCGGAGTTGAAAAGCGTGTCGTTCGACTTGGCGGGGCGGCCTTTGTCGGCCTCGCTCTTCGCCACGCGCACGTCGCCACTGACGAGCGCGACGCGGCCGACCTCGGTGTCAGCCGTCGCGAATGGCGCGCTCGAAAGCCCGAAAAAAAGCGCGACCGCCGTCAACGCCTTGAGTTGTGTTTTCATCAGTTTATCCTTCCCTGCCAGTGGAGACCTGAATTAGAATAAATCCCCGTAGAGGGCAGATCAACACTCTTTATTGTTCCTGGACCGTTTCATGGAGGATTCGCGCTTGAAGCTTCGATTCCAGCTTTGTTTCGCTCTTTCGGTAATCCTGGCCGCCCCGGCGTTCGCCGCCGTGAACGGCGACATCGAAGTCGCGCTGACGATGGCCAGCATCGAGTACCAGGCAAAAAATTACCCCAAATGCCGCCAGATGGTGAGCGACCTCCTGAAGCGGGACCCCGACAACGTCGGTGCCCGCGAGCTCCTGGCGCTCTCCCAGCGCGGGATGAACGACGACGAGGGGGCGGCCGCCACGTACGGCAAGCTCCTCAAGGGGGCCGACCCGGCCAAGGCGGCGGCCTACCATTTCGAGATGGCGATGATCCGCTATAAACAGAAAAAATCGGCCGAGGCGAAGAGCCACTTCCAGTACGCCGCCAACGCCGGTTTCAACGGCGGCACGAGCAACTTCTACCTAGGCATCATGGAGTTCAACGCGAAAGCCTGGAAGAAGGCGCGCCACCACCTCACCGCGTCGCTCACCTACAACGACGGCAAGAGCATGACGCCGATCACGCGTTATTACCTCGCGAACACCTACGCGCAGCTCGGCAAGACCGAGGCGGCGCTGCACAGCTACCACGAGGTCGACGACACGGTCGCCGAGCGCATGGGCAACTCGGGCATCGATGATACGACGAAGGGCATCCGCACCAACGCGCTCAAGGAGCTCAAGGCCCTCGACAAGGGCCAGCGCTACGCCAGCCTCACCCTGATGCAGCAGTGGGACAGCAACGTGCAGACCAACCCGACCGAAGTGGCCAATCCGGTCGCGACCGCCAGCCAGCGCTCGGCGAAGTCGGTCCTGAGCGTCGCGGCGGGCTACACGTCGTCGCCGGCCAAGAAGATCCAGGTCACGCCGAGCTTCAGCTACTCGACGAACTACAACTACAACTATCTCGCCCGCAACTTCAACTTCATGTCGTTCACGCCGGCGCTCTTCGCGATCTACAAGCCGTACGCGCGCCTGAGCGGCGGCATCAAGGCTGACGGCATCTTCTCGATGCAGAACATGCTCGATCCCGACGAGAGCACGCAGCATCTCAAGTACCGCCCGTTCAGCCTCACCGGCGACGTCGGCCCGATCGTGAAGTACGAGCTCACCCCGCGCATCAACGTCGCCGGCGAGCTCTACTGGCGTCCCAAGCACTTCTACCTCGACCCGGCCACCGGCGACTCGCGCCGCTCGGGCGGCGGCGTCGCGGGCAAGCTCACGAGCGAGTTCGTCTCGGGCTACGCCTGGTGGAACCCATCGGTCTACGTGGGCTACGAATGGGATCATCCGTCCGGCAAGACGTTCCGCAGCTACGCGCTCAGCGGCGGCGTCGCCGACACCGTGTCGGTCACCGAGAAGTTCCTGCTCACGGGCTCCGTCGACATCATCTCCACCGACTACAACGAGTCCGGCAGCACGTCGCAGGGGAAACGCGACGACCTGAACATGGTGTTCAAGGTCGCGGGCAGCTACCCGATCGTCGACAAGTGGACCGCGTCGGGCGACGTCAGCTACACGCAGAACGACTCGTCGATCTCGACCATCTACAAGTACGAGCGCTGGACCGGCGAGCTCGGCGCCACGTACTCGTTCTAGAAATGCCAGAGCAGGCCCGCGAGCACCTGCACGTCGCGGCTGCGGCTGCCCGGGTAGAAGCTCGAGACGTCGTCGAGACCGACGTTGTAGCGCAGGTCGAAGTCGAAGACGAACGCCTTGAAGTCGACTGAAATACCGACCGTCCCGAAAACACCCATCATGAAATACTTGTGCGGATCGGCTCCGAAGAGCGTGAACTCGGGCTCGCCGCCCAGGCCGAGCTCGAGCTCGACGTCCTTTTCGAGCTCGATCGGGAACTTCATCGCGATCGGGAGGGCCATGAAATGCACGGTATCGGGCGTATTCACCCACCCGCGCGCGTTCCACATCATGCCAACCTCGAAGCGCGGCACCGGGTAGACGAACTTGGCGACCGCGCCGAGCGTGAAGCGCGTCGAGAGAGGTTTGTCGCCGCGTCCGCATCGCCCTCAGATCCGCGTTCTCGACTTGAGAAAGGTGAGCTGGTCGTCGCTGAAGGCGCCCGCCCCGGAGACGACCCCCGACACCTTGGTGTAGGCGCCGGTGCGCTCGGGCACGGGCATCGCCTCGTTGGTGATGAGATTCATGAGCTCGACCTTGCCGCGCGAGACGCGCACCGTGAGGTCACGGTCGTTCTCGAGCTGGATGAGGTAGAAGTCGGCCGGGCCGGTCGTGCGCACGATCGCGGCCTGCGCGCGGATCGTGAAGCGCTCGTACGCGTGGATGTCGGGCGCGGTGACGCGCGCGATGCCCTGGTTGAACCTGAATATCGTCTCGTCGAACTGGTCGCCGGCTTTATTCGAGGGCAGGAGGTTCGGCGGGTTGAAACGGATGCGCTCGACCTGAAACGAGCTGCCCGCGCCGAGCTCGACGTAAGTGCCGTCCTTGTAGCGGACGTGCAGCCGGCTCATCTCCTCACGCGAGAAGGGCCGCCAGGCAGGCGAACCCAATATTGATTGGCGTTTTCGTGCGCCCCATAGATAAGATGAATCTTACCATTTATTATGTATACGCCAAATTGTGACGTCTTCTGGGTCGGAAGTTACCCAGTGCGCGACCCGATGAGCGCCAGCCGGCGCATCCTGAACGCCCCCAATATGCTGCTGCACTGGCCCCAGCTCCCGAAGCGAGCCAGGCTCGAGCGCGTGACCGAGCAGACCTACGCGGCGCTGACGACCAAGAACGACGATTTCGCCAGGGGAAGCGCCGCGGGCTGGAGCGCCATGTGGCGCCTGCTCAAGGCACGCCCCCGCTCCTGGATCAACCACACGCATTTCAAATCGCAGATCACGGGCCCCGTCACGCTCTTTGGCCGGCTGCAGGCCGGCGGCCTCAAAGGCGAGCAGCAGCTTCCGAAGTACGTCACGCTCTGGCTGCGGCACGCGTACTGGCAGATCGACGAGATCCGCGAGCGCGGCTTCAAGCCGGTCCTCGTGCTCGACGAGCCGTTATTGCCTACCTATCTGGGGCCAAGCGGCTCCTCGCGCGAGCGCAAGCTGCTCAAGCTGCTGCGGTCGATCACCAAGCGCCTCAAACGGCGCGGGGCGCTCGTGGGCGTCCATTGCTGCAACCGGGTGTCCCCGGCCACGCTGGTGGGGCTTGGCGTCGACCTCGTCCATTTCGACGCGTTTCATTTTCCCACGCAGCTCGCGCGCGCGCGCGTCGAGCTGCAAAGCTTCATGCGGGATGGCGGCATCGTCGCCTGGGGCATGATTCCGGCGGAAGGCGCCCTCTCGAGCGCCGGCCAGGCGAGGATCGAGAAGAGCCTGGGCGACCTGCTCGCCTCGATGGAGGGCCGTGGATTGCCGTTGCGCCGGGTTTTGAGTCAAAGTATGGTTGCACCGACGTGCGGCACGGGGTCGCTCAGCGCGGACGAGAGCCAGAAAGTCATGGACTTCGCCGTCGCGCTCTCCAGGCAGCTCAAGACCCGCTACAAGCTGACGCTTTAAACTATGACGAAAATCACCGAGGCTCTGGATAAACGCATTCTCGTTCTCGACGGCGCCATGGGAACGGCGATCCAGGACAAGAACCTCGCGGCCGACGACTTCGGCGGCCCCGACCTCGAAGGCTGCAACGAGTACCTGGTCATCACGCGCCCCCAGGTCATCAGCGACATCCACGAGGCCTATCTCAAAGCCGGCTGCGACGTCGTCGAGACCAATACGTTCGGCGGCACCCCGCTCGTGCTCGACGAGTACGGCCTCGGCGCGCGCGCTCATGAGATCAATCTCGCGGCGGCGAAGCTCGCGCGCGCGGCGGCCGACAAGTTCAGCACGCCCGACAAGCCTCGCTTCGTCGCCGGCTCGATCGGCCCGACGACCAAGGCGATCTCCGTCACCGGCGGCGTCACCTTCGACGTTCTAGCCGACAATTTTTACGCGCAGGCCAAGGCGCTCGCCGAAGGCGGCGTCGACTATCTTCTGCTCGAAACCTGCCAGGACACGCGCAACATCAAGGCGGCCTTCGTCGGCATCGACCGGCTTTTCGCCGAGCTCGGTCGCGAGCTCCCCGTGGCCGTTTCGGGCACCATCGAGCCGATGGGCACGATGCTGGCGGGCCAGTCGGTCGAGGCGCTCTACACCTCGCTCATGCACCGCGATCTGCTTTATATCGGGCTGAACTGCGCCACCGGCCCCGAGTTCATGACCGACCACATCCGCTCGCTCGCGAGGCTCTCGAAGTTTCGCGTGGCCTGCGTGCCGAACGCCGGCCTGCCCGACGAGAACGGCTGCTATCTCGAGACGCCCGACATGGTCGCCGGCGTGCTGCGCCGGTTTCTCTCCAGCGGCTGGGTAAACCTGCTCGGCGGCTGCTGCGGCACGCACGCGGGCCACATCGCGGCGCTCGCCAAGCTCGCCTCGGAGCACAAGCCCCGCGTGGCCGCGCCCGCGCGCGCCTCGACGCTCTCGGGCGTCGACTTCCTCGAGATCACCGACGAGATGCGCCCCGTGATCGTCGGCGAGCGGACGAACGTGATCGGCTCGAAGAAGTTCAAGGAGCTGATCGTCGACGACAAGTTCGAAGAGGCCACCGACATCGCGCGCGCGCAGGTGAAGAACGGCGCGCACATCATCGACGTCTGCCTGGCCAACCCCGACCGCGACGAGATGGCCGACATGAAGCGCTTTCTCGAGATCGCGGTGAAGAAGATCCGCGCCCCCCTCATGATCGACTCGACCGACGAGAAGGTTCTCGCCATGTCGCTCACCTACTCGCAGGGCAAGGCCATCATCAACTCGATCAACCTCGAGGACGGCGAGGAGCGCTACGAGAAGGTGCTGCCGCTCGCGAAAAAATTCGGCGCGGCCCTCGTGGTCGGCACCATCGACGACGATCCTCAGCAGGGCATGGGCGTCACACGCCAACGCAAGCTCGAGATCGCCGAGCGCTCCTACAAGCTGCTCACCGAAAAATACGGCATCCCGCCCGAGGACATCTACTGGGACCCGCTCGTCTTCCCGTGCGCCACCGGCGACGCGCAGTACGTCGGCTCGGCCGTGGAGACGATCGAGGGCATCCGCCTCATCAAGCAGAAGTTCCCCGGCACGCGCACGGTGCTCGGCATCTCGAACGTGAGCTTCGGCCTGCCGGCCGCCGGCCGCGAGGTGCTGAACTCGGTTTTCCTCTACCACTGCGTGCAGGCCGGCCTGGACCTCGCGATCGTGAACTCCGAGAAGCTGCAGCGCTACGCGAG
>JACQAX010000417.1 GCA_016194795.1 Deltaproteobacteria bacterium
GGGCCTCTGCCTGGCGATGCTCGTCGGCGCGGCTTTCGAGACGGCGGGACTCGGCCTGCTCGTCCCCTTCGTCGAGTCGATCGCCAACCCCGGCGCGCTCGAAAAGTACGGCTTTCTCAAATGGCTGCCCACCGCCGCGGGGCTGCCGCCGACGGTCGTCTTCGGCATCGCCATCGGCGCGCTCTTCATCGTCAAGAATCTGTATCTCGCCGCGCTCGTCCACGTCCAGACGCGCTGGGTTTTCGCGAAAACCCACGAGTACTCGGTTCGCCTCTTCCGCGGCTATCTCTCGAAGCCCTACCAGTACTTCCTGCACAAGAACTCGTCCGATCTCCTCATGAACATCGGCCGCGTGAGCATGGTCTTCGACAGCGTGCTGCTGCCGCTGCTCAACGCGATGACCGAGGTGATGGTCACGGGCCTGGTCGGCATCATGCTGCTCAAAGTCGCCCCGCTCATCACCCTCGGGGCGCTGGCCGCGCTGGGGCTCCCGACCTACGCGATCTTCCGCCTGGCCAAGACCCGGCGCCGCGCGCTGGCCGTCCGCAAGGAGTGGCGCCGCGACCTCATGGCCCGCTGGGTGACGCAGGGCCTGTCGGCGATCAAGGAGACGAAGGTGCGCGGCTGCGAGGATTTCTTCCTCGAAAAATATTCCGAAAACGCGCTCGACTGCTTTCTCGCGTCGGGCTACGTGCAGACGTCGACGGCCATGCCGAAGCTTTTCGTCGAGGCGCTCGCCGTGCTCGCCTTCGTCGGCTCGATCAGCGTGCTCGTCCTCGGCCACCACGATCTCGTCGCCTCGCTCCCGGTGCTCGGCGTGTTCGTCATCGCGATGGTGCGCCTGATGCCCTCGATGACGCGAATCATGGCGCAGCTCGCGAGCATCCACCTGGCCGGCGGAGCCGTGGCGCTCGTCGCCCGCGACCTCGAGGACGCGGCCGCCCCGGCGCTCCGCGAGCTTCCGCCGCCCGCGCGCACGAAGAGCCTGGAGCTGCGCGACTCGATCGACCTTCAGGGGATCACCTTCGTTTACGATGGCACCGAGCGCGAGATCCTCGACAAGGCCGACCTCACGATCCGCCGCGGGGAATCGATCGGCCTCATCGGTCCGTCGGGTGCCGGCAAGACCACGCTCGTCGACATGGTGCTCGGCCTGCTCGAGCCCACGGCCGGAAAAATTCTCGTCGACGGCAAGGACATCCACTCGAACCTGCGCGGCTGGCAGCGAAACATCGGCTACATCCCGCAGACGATCTATCTCACCGACGACACCATCCGGCGCAACGTCGCCTTCGGCGTGCCCGACGAGGCGATCGACGACGCGAAGGTCTGGGAGGCGCTGAAAGCCGCCCAGCTCGAGGGCTACGTCCGCGAGCTTCCCAAGCAGCTCGACGCCACCGTCGGCGAGCGCGGCGTGCGGATGAGCGGCGGCCAGCGCCAGCGCATCGGCATCGCGCGCGCGCTCTACCACGACCCCGACCTGCTCGTGCTCGACGAGGCGACGTCGGCGCTCGACTCGGCCACCGAGCTCGAGGTCACGCGCGCCATCGAGAGCCTCACGGGCAAGAAAACGCTGATCGTCATCGCGCACCGGCTCACGACCGTCGAGAAGTGCACGCGGCTGCTCAAGATCGCCAACGGCAAGATCGAAAACGAACGAGGTGAACACAAACATGGATAAGCAAGACCGGGTCTTCCTCGAAAGCGAAAGCGACAACTGGTTCAAGAGAAACCGCGCCGCGCTCGACAAGCTCGTTCCGGGCGATACGCCGCTGCAGCTGCTGAGCGCCTATCCCGATCTGAAGCCCAAAAAAGTTCTCGAGGTCGGCTGCTCGAGCGGCTGGCGCCTGGCCGAGGTGAACCGGCGCTACGGCGCCGAATGCTTCGGCGCCGAGCCCTCGGCCGAGGCGATCGCCCACGGCCAGAAGGCGTACCCGAACGTGAAGTACAAGCGCGCCGTGGCCTCCGAGCTGCCGTTCGACGCCGGCACGTTCGACCTCGTCATCATCAACTACGTGCTGCACTGGGTTTCGCGCCCGATGCTGCTCAAGGCCGTCTCCGAGCTCGACCGCGTGCTCAAGGACGGCGGTTATCTACTGCTCGGCGACTTCCTGCCCGACAGCCCCGCGAAGGTACCCTACCACCACCGCAAGGACGAGACGCTCTATACTTACAAGCAGGACTACGCGCGCCTGTTCGAGACGTCGGCGCTCTACACGCTGGTGGGCCGGCTTACGACGGGCCATTCCGAGCCGAAAACGGTGCCGAACGTCGGCTCGGCCGATCGGTACGTCGTGTCGCTGCTGCGCAAGTCGCATGAAGAGTTTTACCCGGTAGTCAACGTTCACGGCTAGACTGAAACCGCAACCGAACTACCCCCCCGAACAAGCCGCCCGCAAGCGCCAGCGAAGCGAAGCATCCTCACCCACAACGGGCTCAGTGGGACTGGCCTGGTACATCGCCGCGTAAAGCCTTTTGAGCTCGGCGCGCAACCAGCGCGTTTCGTCGTCGACGCTCACCTTGGCGGTGATGGGCTCGCAGTCCATGAGCATGTCGGCGCGCGCGGCGATCAGGCGGGCAACCCGCTCCTGCTCGCGCAGCCGCGGGGCGCGATGGCGGCAGTCGCTCCGCTGCACGTGCAGCGGCGAAAGCTTCGAGCGCACCTTGCGGAAGACGCGCGCCCAGAGCGCGCGCGAGGGCGTGAAGTTCGGGCGGTAGCTGTCCGAGATGTCGAAGGCCAGGCGCGTGAACTCGCGCGAGTACCAGCGGTAACCCATGCGCACGCGCTCGAAGCTCCAGCCGTCGGCCAGCGCCCGACGGATCTGCGCGAAATAGTCGTCGCGCGTCTTTCCGACGTAGTTGAGCTCGGGCGGGTAATGGGTGATCTCCGACGAGTAGAGCACGACGGGAAGCCCGAGCAGCGTCATCTCTTTTCCGACCGACGACCACGAGTTCAGGAACACGTCGGCCTCCTCGGCCAGGTCGTAGATCGACAGGTTGTCCTGCGGCCAGTTGAGCCGCGCGTTCTCGGGAAGCCGCAGGAAGATCTGCTCGAGCTTCTGGGCGTGCTCCGACTTCACCTTGTCGCGCTTGTTCGGGAACTCGCGCGGATGCACGCGGATGACGAGAAACCAATCCGGGTTCTTCGCGCATTCCTCGACGAGCGCCTGCACCCACTCGATCTGCGTCGGAAAGTAGGGCTGCTCGACTTTCGGCGGCTGGTAGCCCACCGTCTCGGCGGCGAAGCGCTCGTCGTAGCTGCTGAGCGTGGCCACCAGCAGCTTCTGGCCGGGCTTGAGGCCGAAGTACTTGCGCACGCTCAGGCGCTCGCCCGACTTGGGCGACGAGTACGCGAAGACGTTGCGGCCCTTGAGCAGCTCCTCGAAATGATCGGTGACGATCGCGAGCTCGCGCGCGTCGGACGGCACGACGTGGTCCTCGCGCCAGTGGTCGCGCAGCTTGCGCATCACGCGCAGGGTGACGCCCTTGCCCATCATGAGCGTCTCGTACATGTGGCGCAGGTTGATGCCGCCGTGGAGGAAATACGGCGTGATGCCCCGCTGGTTGGCCAGCGCCACGCAAACCGAGTTCACTGCGTAGAGGCTGTTGTAGACGACGAGGCACTCGGGCTTTTCGCGATCGAGGATGCGCCGGTTGGCGAAGAACGAAAGCAGGGTCGTCTTGACGATGTCGCGGTAGTGGCGCCACTCGTCGTCGGTGAAGCTGAGCGAGGACTTCTTGAAGTGGAGCAGCGGCTCGTAAAGCGCCAGGCGCCCGATGTCGATGCCGTCGATCTTGAGCTCGAGAAAGCTCTCGCGGGTAAGCCCCGCCATGAGGCGATCGACCTCGGCGCGGTCGGCGGCCGTGAGCTCGTCGCCCAGCTCGAGCGCGTCGAGCTTGAACTCCTCGACGAGCACCTCGCGATTGGCGCGGCACGAACGGCAGGCCCCCTCGCGCTGCTCGGCGTTCGCGTTCGTCGGAAGGCCGTAGGCGGCCATCACGACGCAATAGTCACTGAAGACGCGGTCGCAGGTGACGTATTTGACCTCGTGCCCGGCCTGCCTCAGCGCCTCGGCGACGAGAGCCTCGGGAAACGCATGGCGCCAGATTCCGGCATGCGCTGAAAGAAATACGATCTTCGACATGGGGCCGTTGCCTTTCGACTAGATGCACAAGCGAGTGCAATAAGACATTGCACAATATCGCGAATTTCGTTAAAAATTTCAGCAAAAAATGGATTCGAACCACATCCCGTACGGGCGCCAGAACATCACCCAGGAAGACCTCGAGGCGGTCGCAGCGACCCTCAAGTCCGACTGGCTTACTCAAGGGCCGGCGATCGAACGGTTCGAAAAAGCGATGGCCGAGTACTGCGGCGCCAGGTACGCCGTGGCGGTCTCCAACGCGACGGCCGCGCTCCACCTCGCCTACCTTGCCGCCGGCCTTAAAAACGGCGAGACGGTGCTCACCTCTCCCAACACCTTCGTCGCCACGGCCAACGCCGCCCTCTACTGCGGCGCGAAGCCCGCCTTCGTCGACATCGACTCGAGCACCTTGAACCTCGACACGGCCAAGCTCGCCTCGGCGCTCGCGCGCACGAAGGCCAAAATCGTGGCGCCCGTGCACTTCGGCGGGCTCTCGTGCGACATGAAAGAGATCGCGCGTCTCCGAGACCGCCA
>JACQAX010000069.1 GCA_016194795.1 Deltaproteobacteria bacterium
GGAGCAGCGTTCAGGCTTTTTTGTCGTATCCAGTCGTGACCTCTGTTTTCTCCATCCTCACGAACCAGAGGACGATTACCGGAAACATCGCGCACATCGCACCCAGGATAACCCATCCGATCGACAGAGACATATTCGTTTCCTCCTATTTGGTCGTTTTGAGAAGCAGGGTGAACTTGGCGCCGTTGCCGGGCACGCTGTCGACGGTGATCTCGCCCCCGAGCTCGTGGACGAGCTTCGAGACGATCGCCAAGCCGAGGCCGGTGCCCTGACCGATGTCCTTGGTGGTGAAAAACGGCTGAAAAATCTTGTTCAGGTTCTCGGGAGCGATGCCGCACCCGGTGTCGACGACGGAAATCGCCACGTGGCACGTGTTCCAGGGCTCGCTTCGGATCGTGATCGAGTGGTCGCGACGCGCGCCTTCGCTGACGGCCTTCTCGATGGCGTGGACCGAGTTGACCACGAGGTTGACGATGATCTGCTGGAGGCGATTGAAGTCGGCGAAAACGCGCTGCCCGGCCGGAACCTCGAGCTTCAGCTCGATCGAGGCCGCGCGCAGGTTTTGCCCCAAGAGATTCGCGACCTCGTCGACGACGCTCTTGACGGTGATGTCTTGCTTGCGAACGTCGTCGGTCGACCGGCTGAAGCGCAGCAGGGAGTTGATGAGCTTCGAGATGCGATCGATCTGGGTGACGATCGTCTGCAGGCCGCTTACGAGCGAGGGGCTTTGGTTCGCGGCCTGCATCATGAGGAATTCGGCGCGCCCGCGAACCACGCCCAGGGGCGTGCCCACCTCGTGGGCCAGGCCGCTCGCGAGCACGCCGATCGACGCCAGGCGATCCTGCTGGAGAACGGTCGCCTCGAGCTGCTTTTCGTTGGAGACGTCGAGCGCGATGCCCATGTGCCCCACGATGCGGTTTTCGGCGTCGCGCGCGGGGGTGATGCTCAGAAGCACCGGGATCAGGTTGCCGTTTTTCGTCCGGTTCACGACCTCCCCTTTCCAGTGCCCGATCGCGGGATTTTGGATCGCCCGCCACATCCCGCGATAGAACTCCGGGGTGTGATAGCCGGAATGGAGAAGCTTTGGCGTCTTTCCGATCGCTTCCTCGCGGGTGTACCCATAAATCCGGCACCACGCCGGGTTCACGTAAAGCAGGCACCCCGCGAGATCGGTAATCATGATCGCCTCGCTGCAGTCCTCGACGCAGCGATAAAAGACGTTCCGGGGGTCCATCGAAAAGACGTATTCTTGCGCCAGCACGAGGTAGAGATATGAAAACGCCGTGCCAGCGCTTTTTCGCCTTGAGAAGCCCTCGAGCCGGGACACTCTGTCCCGCCACGGGACACGCGCTCGGGACATATCAGCCCCGCTCCCTGCCTTGAGACAATTTTTCCGCTTCGAAGGCGCCCGGCACGATGTCTGCAATTTCATGACTTGAATGCTGATTCCGACGTCTGCCCAAAAACCATCAGTAGCCTGCGCCCATTGCGGAAACCCCGCGCCCGCGGGGCGTGCCGGCGCTCCCGCGTTCTGCTGCAGCGGCTGCGCGATGGTTTACGAGCTTCTCACCTCCAACGGGCTCGAGCGGTACTACGAGCTCGCGAAAACGGCGGGCGGCTCCGGACCCGCGAAGGCGATCGAACCCAAGGAATCGTACGGCTACCTCGACGACCCTGAGTTTCGGAAGCGCTACGGCCGCGACGACGACTGCGCGATGGATTTTTACCTCGAAGGCGTGGAAAATCGCTCCTGGCTCGTCCGTATGGGCCTGGCCGGCGCCTGCGCCGGAAACATCATGCTCATGTCGATCCCGCTCTACGCTAGGGTCGAGGGTTCGCTGGCCGCGGTTTTCCGCTGGCTCAGCCTCGTTCTTTTCGTTCCCGTCATCGCCTATAGCGCCGTCCCGTTCTACGTCTCGGCGCTCACCTCGATCCGGACGCGCACGATCTCGATCGACCTTCCGATCGTGCTGGCGATCGTTTTCGGAACCCTGGCGAGCGTCGCCCATCTCTTCTCGGGCTCGGAGCACATCTACTTCGACTCGCTCTCGGCGCTCGTCTTCCTGCTGCTCGCCAGCCGCTACGTGCTGCGCCGGATCCAGCAGAACGCGCTTCGCTCGTCGCATCTCGCGCAGTTCCTCACGCCCTCGTACGCCAGGCGCGTCGACTCGGCGTCGGGACGAGTCGACGAGGTCGCCGTCGAGGCGCTCAAGGCCGGCGACCTCGTGGCGGTCGGCCCTGGCGAGGTCGTGCCCGTCGACGGCGTGGTTTGCAGGGGTTCGAGCTCGGTGAACTGCGCTCTTCTCACCGGCGAGTCGCTTCCGGTCGAGGTGGCAACCGGCTCGCCGGTCTTCTCGGGAACGGTCAACGGCGGCTCGGGGCTCGTCGTCGAGATGCTGGCGTCAGGCGCCGGCACGAAGCTTGGCCGCATCCTCAGACAGATCCAGGACGGCTCGGCCAACAAGGCCCCGATCGTCACGGCCGCCGACCGCCTCGCCAAATGGTTTCTCCTGGCGGTGATCGCGGCCGCGG
>JACQAX010000032.1 GCA_016194795.1 Deltaproteobacteria bacterium
GACTCCGAGTCGAGAAGAGCGAGCGCGCGTCCGGTGAGGGCCACGCCAAGCGTGTTCTCGGTGCCGCCGCGCAGCCCGCGCTGCTGCTTCCCACCGACGAGCGGGGCAAGCCTGGGCGCGTGCCGGTGCGTGGCGAGAAACCCCACGCCTTTCGGACCGCCGATCTTGTGGGCCGAAAACGTCGCATAATCGGCTCCGAGGCGCTCGAAGTCGACGGCGATCTTGCCCAGGGTCTGGGCGCAGTCGACGTGCAGCGGGACGCCGTGGCGGCGCGCGAGCTCGGCGATCTCGCGAATGGGCTGGATCACGCCGGTCTCGTTGCTCGCATGCACGGTCGACACGAGGTCGGCGGGGCCGGCGGCGAGGAGCCCGGCGAGCGAATCGAGGTCGATGCGTCCGGACGAGTCCACGCCGATCGTCTCGACGCGGGCGCCGGTGGCGTCGGCCGCGAGCCGGGTCGAATCGTGCTCGATCGCCGAAACGAGAATGCGCGAACGAGCCAGACTCTTGAGAACCCAGCTGTTCGCTTCAGATGCGCCCGAAGTCCAAACGAGGTCTTCGGGGCGGGAGTTGATTGCGCGAGCGGTCGTATCCGTTGAATCAACGATCATGCGCCGGCATTCGCGTCCGAGCTTATGGACACTGGAAGGGTTGCCGTAGCCGCGCTGTGCGAGCAGCGGCAGTTCGGCGATAAGCTCTTCGGCTAGCGGCGATGAGGCGTTGTAATCAAGATACGCTACGGCCAAGCTTCGAGTCCGCGCGAGCGGCGGCGCCGGCTTCCGGAGCCATCAAGCCGCGCACGTCGTCGAGCGTGACGTTCTTGGGAACGTCGTGCCCGCGAGCTTTGCGGATGAGGTCGCCGATGCTGGTCGTCGACAGGTATTCCTGCATGAGGATACCGAGATTTTCGAAGTAGGTTTTCGTAAGGACGAATTCCACCGTGTTGCTCTTGAGATCGTCGGAACCGACGAGGTCACGAGCCGGGTTGATGTTCTCACCCACGCTGAGGAGCACGTCCTTGATCGAGATTTCGTCCATCGAGCGGGCAAGCACATAGCCGCCACCCGGGCCGCGAACCGACTTCACCACCGACCCCTTGCGGAGTCTGCGGAAAAGCTGCTCTAGATAATGGAGCGAGATCTTCTGGCGCTCCGAAATTTCCTGTAAACGAACCGGGCGTCCATTCGAGCTGAACGTGAGATCAAGAATTGCACGTACTGCGTAGCGCCCTTTAGATGTAAGTCTCATTAAAAACTTCCTCCCTTCCCTTCAACTGTCCTAACCTGCTTTTTCTGCGGTCCTGCACAGGCACTCCACATAGAGCTCCCTGGACCTTCTTAGGGGGTAACATACCGTAGTATGAGCGTCAACTAAATGTTTGAACCATTTTATTGTTTTTTCTAACCGGCCGATAAGAGCCCTAAGAGGCGCTTAAAGTATCCCTATGGCAGAGAATCAAAAAGCCGCAATGGAGATCACTATCCCGGTGGAAGGTGCTAATAACACTGGGAAAAATCAAGAGCCCGAAAAAACGAATTCGGGCGCCGCGGGCAACGATGAGATGCCTAGCGTCACGAAGCTTCTGAATCGAAAAAAATACGAAGCCGCGACAAAGCCGGCACAAGCTGCCGCCGCGCCAGTCCCCGAGCCGGTGGTCGAAATCGCTCCACAAGCCATCGAAGCGGTCGTCGCGCAGCCGGCCATCAGCGTCGAAGAGTCGGCGCCGAATATTTCTATTTCGCTGAGCGGCGAAACTCCGGCTCCTGTCGTGGCGGAAACACCCACCGAGTCCGCGCCTTCGACCGCCGACGACGGCAGCGCGTTGCCGTCGGTGGTTGCGCCGTCGCGTCGTCGCGGAACGCGCTCGATTGCCGTCACGCCCGATGCCCCTCCCATTTCGGAAGAGCCGTCGTACTCGGTGAGCGGCGTGCAGGGTGCTCCACCGGTTTTTTCGAAGACGCTTGTCCTCGAGAAACTGGATCTCAAGGCGTTTCAGAAAGCCGTCGGCCGGCATAAGAAGTCGACGAACATGAAAAAGCTCGATTGCCTCGGCTACTTCAGCACGCGCTTCTCGGAGATCGCGTACTTCGAGGTCAATGAGGCCGGCTCGCTTGCCGGCGTGCTGGGCTTCGGAAATTTACAGCTCGTGATGCAGATCCGCGACAAAGCCATCACGGCCGAGGCGCTGCCGAGCGTTTACGAGGCGGTCACCCAGGGCGAAATCTTTCTCGGCCCCCTCGAGAGCTTGCGCCCCGAGGACCAGGCCGGGGTCGCGGCGCTCGGCTTCACGCAGACGGCTTTTCTCGGCGCGTTTCCCGTCATGTACAAGAAAAACCTGACCGGCCTCTGGGTCTGCGCGGGCGAAGCGGCGCAGGACGTCGCCCCCAAAGAGATCGAAGCGCTCAAGAAGTTTTTCTCGAACCTGGCGATCTGAGCTCGAGCGTGCGTTCGCTCTCGGTCGCGCCCGTCGCGAAGGCGACCTCCACCGCGTGCTCGGGCATCAGGGCGAGAGCTTCCGGAATCTGCTCGAGCCATTCGACGAGGCAGCACCTGAGCTCGAAGAAATAGTGCTCGAAGCCGAGCTGCTCGAGCTCGGAGAGGTCTTTCAGGCGATAGAGATCGAGATGGGCGAGCTGCGAGCGCGCGCCGTAGACGCGCGCGACGTTGAAGGTGGGGCTCGGAACCGACTCGGGAGGCGCATCGCCGTCGAGCTCGAGCCAGGTTCTAATGAAGCCGCGAGCGAAGGCCGTTTTTCCGGCGCCGAGCGCGCCGTGGAGGCGCACGAACGCGGGAGCTTTGGGGTGCAGCTCGCGCGCCAGGCGGCTCCCCGCCTCGGCCGTCTCCGTCTCGGAGCGTGTCACTACCGGGGCCATCAGTAGAGCTCGACGCACGCGTGCGAGATCTGGCGGCGCTGGTGCTCGCGCAGCAGGCGGAAGGCGTCGCGGATGCTCGCGGTGATGTCCGTGGCGGTCATCGCGCGATGGCCCGACTGGTCGGCGGCGCATTTGCCGGCCAGGCTGTGCAGGAACACGCCCAGGCGCGCGGCGTCCAGCGCGTTCATGCGCTGGCCAACGAGGCCACCGATCATGCCGGCGAGGATGTCGCCGGTGCCGGCCGTGGCCATGCCGTCGTTGGGGTAGTGGTTGAACCAGGTGATGTTGTCGTTCGAGTGGATGAGCGTCGTCGGCCCCTTGAGGATGACGATCGCGCCGGTACGCTCGAACGCCTCGTGCGCCGACTTGAGCGGGTCGTCGACGACCGTGTCCTTGGACACGTCGAGCAGGCGCGCCATCTCGCCCGGGTGCGGCGTGAGGATGGTGGGCGCGGTGCGCTTGGCGATCAGCTGGTGGAGCTTGTACTCGGCGATGAGGTTCAGGCCGTCGGCGTCGATGACGAGCGGGCCGCCGTAGTTGACGATGAGCTGCTTCATCATCTCGCCGCCGTCGTCCCGCATTCCCAAACCCGGCCCGACCACGATGGACGAGAAGGCGCTCAACCCCGGCTTGGGCATCGGAAACTCGTTGCCCTCGCGCACGACACGGAAGTTCATGATCTCGGCCGAGAGCTTGATCTCGAGCGAGGGAAACGAATCCTCCCAGCTCGCCACGGTGACGAGACCGGTGCCCATCTTGAGGCAGCTGTTGGAGGCCATGACGATGGCGCCGATGCGCCCGGGGCTACCGCCGATGAGCAGCGAGTGGCCGAAGCTGTTCTTGTGCCCGAAGCGGTCGCGCCCCTGGAGCAGCGGCGCGGTCGTGTCGAGGGTGAGGAGGTGCTTGTCGCCTTCTTTGGCCCAGCTCCGGGGAAAGCTCAGGTCGACGTTGTAAAGTTTGCCGCGACGGGCGGCGCCCGGCGAGAGGAAGTGCCCGAGCTTGGGATAGCCGAAAGAGACGGTGGTCGTGGCCTGAACGCTGGTGCCGGCCACCCGGCCCGAATCGCCGACGACGCCCGAGGGGATGTCGAGCGCGACGATCTCGCCGGCGTGCTGGTTGATGAGCTCGATGACGTCGTAATAGGTGCCCTCGACGTCACGCTTGATGCCGGTGCCGAGGATGGCGTCGACGGCGAAAAACGGCGGCGTGGCGCTCTTGAAGTACTCTTCGACCACCGAGTGCGTCTCGACGAACGAGACCTTGGCGCGCATGTTCTTGAGAATGGCGAGGTTCACGGCCGACTCTCCGCTGTACTCGGAGACGTCGTGGAGCAGGAAGACGCGCACGCGATGGCCGCTGGCGAGCAGCCGGCGCGCGACCACGAGGCCGTCGCCGCCGTTCTTGCCCTTGCCGCAGAAGACGAGAATCTCGCCCAGGTGCTTCAAGTCGACGACGCGCTGGCTGATGACGCGCGCGGCCTCGAGGCCGGCGTTCTCCATGAGAACCTGGCTTGGGATGCCCAGCTTCTCGATCGCGGCTTCGTCGATGGCGCGCATCTCGTCGTTCGTGACAATTCTCATCGGATCATTTCCCCCTGGTCCCCTTGCCTTCGAGCACGACCATGGCAGCAGCATACTGCGCCGTGTGCGTAAGCGAAAGATGGGCTTTCGTTACGCCGCGGCGCTTAAGGACGCGTTTGAGCTCGAGCGAGTATTCGAGCTCGGGCTTTCCCGAGGCGCTTTTCACCACGCCGACCGAGCGAAACGGCACGGTCGCGCCGATCCCCGTGCCGAGCGCCTTGGCGAAGGCCTCTTTGGCGGCGAAACGCGCGGCCCAGTACTCGGCGCGGCGAGCGCTCGCCGCCGACTTTGCGGGGGCGGCCTTGTGCTCGGCGGGCCTGCCGATGCGCTCGAGAAACGGCGCGCCCTGTTTGCGAATCGCGCTTTCGACGCGCGAGACCTCGATGAGGTCGAGGCCGACGCCCAGGATCACGTGGCTCCTTTGTGCGCCGCCGCTCCCGAGGGCGCCGCGCTATCTCCGAGGAGCGCGGCCTTCATCTTGCGCGTGGCTTCGCGCAGCCCGCAGAAGACCGCCTCGCACACAATCGCATGGCCGATGTTGTACTCGACGATCCCCTTGAGGCGGCCGAGCTCGGGGGCGATGCGGTAGTCGATGCCGTGGCCGGCATTGACCATGAGATTGAGCATCGGACCGGCGCCCAGCGCGCCGTGGAGGCGTTTCCATTCGACCTCGAGCGCCGACGCCTGGTTTTTCTGATGGGCGATGCAAAGCGCTCCGGTGTGGAGCTCGACGGCGGTGGCGCCGAGCTTTTTCGAGATCTCCATGTCGCGCGCGTCGGGCTCGATGAAGAAGCTCACGACGATCCCCGCCTTGCGGGCCTCGGAGGCGATATGGGCCAGGAGCTCGTTTCGCTTGGAGTTGGAGAGGTCGAGCCCGCCCTCGGTCGTGCGCTCCTCGCGCTTTTCCGGGACGACGCAGATGCTGTGGGGCCGCGTCTTGAGGGCGATGGCGAGCATCTCCTCGGTGGCGGCCATCTCGAGGTTGATGTCGACGCTCGTGCCCTTGAGGCCCGCTTTCAGCGCGGCGACGTCGCCGTCGTTGATGTGCCGGCGGTCCTCGCGCAGGTGGATCGTGATCTGGTCGGCGCCGCCCGCGATGCACTCGCGCGCGGCCGCCAGGACGTCGGGATACGGAGTGTCGCGCAGCTGTCGCAGCGTTGCAACGTGGTCGATGTTCACTCCGAGACGGACGGTGGTGGCTGCCATGGTACTTCTCCTTCCACTGCTTGCGGCGCCGCTTACGCGCCGAGGTGCTTCACGATCGAACCGGCGATGCGCTTGGAGAGCATCTGGATCTGGCGCAGGTCCTCGCCCTCGACCATCACGCGCGCGATCGGCTCGGTGCCCGAGAGGCGCACGAAGACCCTGCCCTTGCCGGCGAGCGTTTTTTCGGCGCTCGCGATCTCGTCGGTGATCTCTTTGAAGTTTTTGAGGTCGTCCTTGCGGACGGGCTGCTCGAGCAGGTCCACCTTGGCGCCTTCCTTTAACACGGCGTCGAGCAGCTTGAGCGCGCCGGACGGCGTCAGGCCCTGGTTGCCGTCGAGAAGCAGGCGGGCGCGCGGCGCGCCGCGGCGGGCGGCCCGCACGCGCGCCAGGTCGTCGGCGAACGCCCCCCCGATCTTGATCTTGAGGACCTTGAAGCCGTCGCGCGCCGCTTCGGCGGCGGCGTCGCGCGTCATGACGTCGTCGGTCCAGGCGGACAGCGTCAGATCGGTTTCCAGGGAAGACGACGCGCCGCCGAACCAGGAGGCGAGCGTCATGCCGGCCTCGGCCGCCAGCGCCGACAGCAGGGCCGCCTCGAAAGCGGCGACGGCCGGGCTCAAGTCCCCCGCCCGCGCCCACGCCTCGTCCACCAGCTTCTTCCAGTCCCGGACGTCCCGTCCCTGGGCCCGCCGCGCCAAGCCCGTGAGTGCGCGCTCCAGGGCCGCCGGGGTCAGGTGCTTCATGGCGAGCGACGTGGAGGCCTCGCCGTAGCCTTCCGCGCCGCCGGAAAGGCGGACGCTCAAGCCGACGTTGGTCGTGTGGACGCGCCGGCCGAGCGCCGTCACGAACGGGCGCCTCAGGGGCGTCTCGGCGACCTCCACGCGCGCGCGGCGCAAGACGGTTCGGCTCACGTCTTGTACGTTATCAAAAAACCGCTATAATCGGGCCCATGAGAAAAGCGCTCCTGGCGGCGGCTCTCCTGGCGGCGGCGTTGCCGGTTCGCGCGCAGTCCACCTCGACTTTGCGCGGCGTGGAC
>JACQAX010000410.1 GCA_016194795.1 Deltaproteobacteria bacterium
CCGATGCCCTCGATCTTCGAGCCGGTCTTGAGCGTGAGGTCGCGCTTGCGCGTCTGGTAGTAGTCGTAGAAGACCGAGTTGTCGGGATCGACGACGCAGATCTGGCTGCGGTGGCTCTGGTAACGCGCGTAGCGGCCGAGCGTCGCCGACGTGCCGCCGGTTCCCGCGCCGCAGACGAGCCATGCCGGGATCGGAAAGCGCTCTTTGGACATCTGCTCGTACACCGACTCGGCGATGTTGTTGTTGCCGCGCCAGTCGGTGGCGCGCTCGGCGAACGTGAACTGGTCCATGAAATGGCCCTGCGTCTCGGTCGCAAGCCTAAGCGACTCGGCATAGACCTGCGAGCCGTCGTCGACGAGGTGGCTCTTGCCGCCGTAAAACGCGATCTGCGCGACCTTCTCGGGCGACGTCGACTTCGGCATCACGGCGATGAACGGCAGGCCGAGCAGGCGCGAGAAGTACGCCTCCGAAATGGCGGTCGAGCCCGACGACGCCTCGATGACGGTCGTCCCCTTCCTGATCCAGCCGTTGCAGAGCGCATAGAGAAAGAGCGAGCGGGCGAGCCGGTGCTTGAGGCTCCCCGTGGGATGCGTCGACTCGTCCTTCAGGTAGATGTCCACGCCCTTGAGCTGGGGCAGCTCGAGCTTGAACAGGTGCGTGTCGGCGGAGCGGTTGAAATCGGCTTCGATCTTGCTGACGGCTTCGTTGAGCCAGGCGTTTGCGGGCATGGGGACAGGTTGTCACGCAAAAATCGCTTCGACAAGCGCGCGGGATGTTCCTAAACTACCCTCATGCTGACACAAGCCGCCACGAGAAAACGCGAACGGGTGGGGTTCGGACGGCGCATGGGAGCGGCCACGCTCGCCGCGGCGTTCGGCGCGGCTTTCGGGCTGTTCTTCGTGACGCTCGGCTTGACCGGGTTGTTCTCGTACTGGGGCGACGGAGTGCTCGTCGTTTTCATCTGCGCTGCTCTCGCGGCGCTGGCGGCCTGGCTGGCGCCGTTCGGCGGGCAGCTCACCGTGGTGGCGGGCCTCTTCGCCATCGAGCTGCTCTACGTCGCCGTGGCGCTCACGCCGCTTTCGAAAGCGCTGCTCAAGCACCTGCCGCGAAACGACGGAGCGCCCGCGCGCGCCGAGGCCGTTTACGTCTTCGGCTCGTCGGTGCGCATCAACGGCGAGCTCGACGAGGCGGCGATGGCGCGCCTGCTCCACGGCCTCGAGCTGCTGGGAACGGGCAAGGCCTCGCGCCTCGTCGTGCCCGAGCTGGCCGCGCCCGCGCGCAGCTTTTCCGAGGCGGCCACGGCCGTGATGAGGCGGCTCGGCCTCAAATACGAGCTGATCGCGATCGGACCGGTGCGCAACTCGCGCGACGAGGCGCTCGCCGTGGCCGAGCTTTTCGGCAAGCGTGGCTGGAAGCGGGTGCTGGCCGTCACCTCGCCCGCGCACTCTCGTCGTGCCTGCGCGACGCTCGAGCGCGTCGGCCTGAGCGTGAGCTGTTCGCCCGCGGCCGAGACGCGCTACGATTTCGAGACGCTCACGCACGCCGACGACCGTCTCAGGGCGTTCGGGGCCGCGCTCCACGAGTGGCTCGGGATGTGGGTCTACCGCAAGCGCGGCTGGATCCGCTGAAAGCTAGAGCTTCTTGAGATACGCGTTGCCGTTGAAGGTCGAATTGTAGCCGAACATGTCGGTGTACTTCGTGTCGACCTTGTACGTATGGCCTCGCGCCTTCATGAACTTCTTGAACGCGAGGTACTTGCCGCGCCACCAGGTGACGTCTTCGACGATCAGGTAGTCGCCGGCCGTGATGAACTTGTCGAGGTGCGTGAGCACGTCGGTGACGTTCACGTGCGCGTCCTCGATGACGAGCCACGGGTGCGGGAGCGTTTTGAAAAGATCGTCCTTGAACGAGGCGAGGTTCGTCGAGTCGACGTAGTCGAAGGTTACTTTCGGGTGCTTGGCCTCGACGTTCTCGGGCTTGTAGTCGTACGAGAAGACGTGGCAGTCGATGCCCATGGCCTGGAGCTGGTCGGCCATCCAGAGGGCGCTTCCGCCGCGGAACGAGCCGATCTCGATGACCGTCTTCGGCTTGAGCTCCCAGAGCAGCAGCGGATAGAGCGTGACCTCGAACGGATCCTTGATGTTGTGGACGCCGCGCCAGTGCATCCAAGGCGTCGTGCCGTTGTCGAGGCGCCACTTCACGCCCTGGATCTTGCCGATCAGCTGGCGCGAAAGCGGGATGTCGGAGACCCAGCGGCGGTCGCGGAAGTCGACGAAGCGCGCCTTGGTCGAGCGCTGGCGAAAATACGCGAGCGGAGCGAGCGCGATCCGAAAGCCCGTGCGCACGAGCCCGATCGCGGTGTCGAAGAGATAAAAGCCGGTGTTGACGATGAATTCGCACATATCGTTGCTGCTCCTCTAGAAGTTTCCGCCGACGCCGACGTAGCCTGGGCCCAGGCGCAGATCGGCCTTGGGCTTGCGCTCCCCTGAGTCCTTGGCGGGCGACTTGTGGGAGAAAAGACGGTAAAAGCCGCGGCCGATCTCGAGCGCGCCGCCCGCGGCGAGCGCTCCCCAGAGGATGCGGTACGGAAGGCGCTGCGTCTCGGTGGTGAGGCCGTAGTTGTTCCAGGCCTTGACGGTGTCGTTGTCGTCGCGCGTGGTGAAGAGGTCTTTGCTGAAGTCGATCCACGCGCTCGTCGCGACGACGAGCAGCAGCAGCTGCAGGTGCTTGTTGTCGGGATAGATGCCCGATTCGAACGCCGCCGTGTACGCGGCCATGATCGTGAGGTCGGTGATCTTGGGCGCCATATCGACGAAGGTGTCCTGGGCCTTCGTGAAGTTGCCGCTCCACTGCGTCTCGCCGAAGCGGATGTGCCCGTTGAACATCTTCGGCAAGATGTCGATCGACTCGACCTTGCCGCCGACGAGAATCACGGCCAGCGCGTGCGAGCCCTCGTGCTGGGCGACGCCGCGGAAGTACTCGGGGAGGGCCATGCCCACGCCCTCGAGCAGGAGCAGGGCGTTCGAGGGACCGGTTTTGGCGGCCTTGTCGCCGGAGTCGATCTCGAGCGCCAGCTTCGCGTCGAACGGCAGCGAGCCCTCGATGCTGGCGTCGGCGGCCGGCTCGTTGCCGAAGATGACGTCGTCGCTCGCGACCGCGGGCGCGCGCGCCGTCGCGCAGAGCGTGAAGGCGATGGCGGCGATCAAAGCGCTCGAGCGTTTCACAAGGCTACTCGGAGGCCTTGTCGACGATCGAAACCGGGCGGCGCAGGAAACTGAAGCGGTTGCCGAGGCCCGAGCCGAGGCGCTCTCCGGCGAGATAAAGCGTCGGAAGAGGATCGCGCAGGTCCCAGGTGATGTGGTGCCGGTTGCGAAGCGCCGAAAGGATGATTTTCCCGACCCAGCCGATCGCCTGCAGCGCCGAGATCTTGCGATGGTTGACGGCGTTCAGCAGCCCGAAGACGTCGCCGACGATCCAGGCCGCGCGGCGGCCGATCACGTAGCTTTTGGGGCTGGCGAGCACGCGCGTGGGCGTGAGGCCCGCGCGGATCTTCGCGCAGTCGACGGCGAGGCGCGGAAAGTCGATGCCGCACTGGTACGGCAGCGCGCACGTCGCATCAAGGCGCGGATTGAGCTCGAGGAAATAGGCGCTTCCGGCCTTGTCGTCGACGAGAAACTGCGTGCAGCCGACGCCGGTGTAGCCGAGAGCCGCGACGAAACGCTCGGTGTACTCGCGAAGCTTCGGCGATGGCGTGACCGAGATGCCCTCGACGCCGTAGCCGCTGTCGTTGAGCGAGTCGGTGCGAAGCACGCGCTGCTCGAAGTAGACGGCGACCTTGCCGTCGACGGCCGCGAAGTGGCAGTTGTGGCGGAAGCCCTTGACGAACTTCTGCAGGAGCAGTGCGTTCGGCTCGGGATCGCTGGCCACGTTGTCGAAGAACCATTTTACGGCCTGCTCGTTTTTGGCGATGAACGCCTTTTCGCCGAAAACCGGCGTGAACGAGCTGGCGCGCTTGATGACGAGCGGAAGGCCGAACGTCCTGGCCGACGCTTGCCATTTCTCGCGATCAAACGACTCGACGGTGGGAGGCACGGGCACGTCTAGCTTGGCGGCAAGCTCGTGCGTGGCACGCTTGTCGAGGCAGCGCGCGACGATGGCCGGATCCGGCATGACGAACGTCGCAAGACCCTTGAAGCGCTCGGCCTCGGCCGCCATGCGCTCGAGCGAAAACTCACCCACCGGGAACACGATCGTCGTCCGTGGGCCGAGGGTCTTGAGCTTGGCTTCGAGGTCTTTGAAGAATTGGAGGCGATTGTCGCCGTTGTAGCACCAGACGTCGCTGACGTGGCGGGAGAGCTCGGTGAATGACTTGAGCTTGTCCCGGCCGACGATAATGCGGTACCCGCTGCGTCCCAGGGAGCGGACGACGGTTACCGTTTGTCGGAAGTTGCCGAGGACAAGTACGTTCTCTTTCATATGCACCAGGGGAACGGGATTCCGGCGACGCCCTGGGTGGGGCGTCGCCGGCTCACGCTATAGGCTTACTGAGCCTTGTTCTTCTGAATCGTGCAGGCGACCGTCATCGACGTGTCCTTGTCGAGCACGAGCTTGAGCTGCGATTCGATCTCGGTCGAAACGATGCCGACGGCCGAAGCCACGATGCCGCTGGCGGTGGTCACGCTGATGACAGCTTTGCCACTGCGGCCGTTGTACGAAGCGGTGTAACCGGGACCGCGTTTCGTCTTCTCTTTCGAGCCCTGGGCGCTGTCGCCGTCGATCGGGTTCTTGATGAAAGGCGCGACGAGGGTCGGGCCCTTGACGGTCAGGTTTTCTTCGCCGTCGACCACGTCATACGTGCTCTTGCAAACGAGGTTGTAATCGTCAGCAGCGCTAGCAACGCCAGCGAAAAGAAGTCCAACGGCGACAACAGAAAGAATGGTTTTCATAAAAATATCCTCTATCCTTAGTTAGTGGTGGGTATTGACTCTTTGAGACTCAATTTGTCGCACTATATAAAATAACGTGGCGCATTAATCAATAACTAACCATTGTGCTCGGTAATTTAATGCTTCAAGCTCCCATTCATTTCAAAGGCTTTCGGCTAAATCACTGTAATTACTTGATAAATATCAGAACCTAACATCCGATATAGTTGAGGTTATTGCTTCACTATTGAGCTGTTTTTTCATAAAAACCCCCGGAGTCGCTGACGTGTCCTCCTCATCTAAATCGCATTGGCCGCTATCGCTATTAGGCGGCACCGTTTCGATGCTCAACCTGATCGTGCCGCTGTTTCTCGTGCGACTGCTCACCCCCGAGGCGATCGGCCAGTACAAGATCTTCTTCCTCTACCTCGTCCTCGTGCCCTGGTTCTTCCTCACCGCCGGTATCCCCAACGGCCTGAGCTACTGGGCCGGCCACGACGAGAAGCGGCTGTCGGCGTTCCGCACCTCCTGGACCTTCCTCGTGCTGATCGCCACGGTCGTGCTCGCGCTCGGCATCGTCGCCTATCCCGGCTTGAGGCTCTGGCTCGACTGGAACCCGTTCCACCTGCGCCTCTTCATCGTGAGCGCGTTCGTGCAATGCCTTTCGACCTTCTTCGAGGAAGCGGCCATCGCGCAGGGGATGATCTGGCGCGGAGCGCTCTTCACGTCGGGCTTCGACCTCGCCCGCAACATGGGCATGCTCGGAGCGGCGCTCTATTTCAAGAACATCGAAGCCGTTTTCTGGGCGAACTTCGTGGTCGTGGGCAGCAAGGTCGCGCTCGGCTGGGCGATCGGCTACAAGGAAGGCACCCAGCGTCTCGAGTTCTCGCCGGAGATGCGCCAGGCCGTCGTGAAGTACGCGCTTCCTGTCTCGTTCTCGGCCGCGCTCGGGATCATCACGACGTACAACGACCAGCTCATCCTCTCGAGCATGATCCCGGCCGCCGACTTCGCGATGTATTCGCTCGGCTGCCTGACCGTGCCGCCGCTGCTCATCATCGAAACGGCCATCAATCGCGTGCTGATCCCGCGCATGTCGCGCGCGTTCGCGACGAACAAGCCCGCGGAAGCCCGCCTGCTCCTGCGCGAAGCGACGAGCGAGCTCACCTGGCTCTTCCTGCCCTCGACGGTCGGCCTCGTGCTTTTCGCCAGGCCGATCGTGCTGCTGCTTTTCACCGCGAAATTCATCGGCGCGACGATCTTCCTGCGCATCAGCGCGTTCAAATACCTGCAATTGGCGCTGCCCTTCGACCCGGTGGCGCGCGCGCGCGGCAACGGCAAGTGGATCCTGCGCCAGCTCATCGTTTTCTCGGTCGTCTCGATCGGCCTCGTCATCGCGCTCACCAAGGCGATCGGCGCCGCGGGCGCGATCCTCGGCCTGCTCACCGCGCAGTATCTCATGCGCTTCAGCTCGATGAAGAACATCAAGGCCACCGAGGGC
>JACQAX010000411.1 GCA_016194795.1 Deltaproteobacteria bacterium
AACTCGGGCAACGAGCGCCAGCTGACGGGCAAGATGGGTGATACCGACGTGACGATCACCCTCGACAACGCGCCCAACTCGACCACCAACGTCGAGGTCAACGCCAAGAAGAACATGGTTAACGGCGATCGCGACCTGGCCAGCCAGATCCTGAGCCGGATCGTCCAGCGCGGGTGAGGCGACGATGCTTTACCGCCAGCTCGGCATGACGGGCGTTCAGGTTTCGGCGATCGGGATCGGCGGCTCGCACATCGGAAAGGTCGCCAAGCGCGAGGCGATCCGCATCATCCGTAACGGGATCGATCGCGGCATCACCTTCCTCGACAACTCGTGGGACTACAACGACGGCGACAGCGAGAAGTTCATGGGCAAGGCGCTCCGCGACGGCTATCGCGAGAAAGCCTTCCTCATGACCAAGATCGACGGGCGCACGAGGGCCGAGGCCGCCCGCCAGATCGACGAGTCGCTCGAGCGTCTCGAAACCGACCGCGTGGACTTGCTGCAGTTCCACGAGATCATCCGCCTGGAGGATCCCGATCGCATCTTCGCCGAGGGAGGCGCGCTCGAGGCGGTGCTCGAGGCCCGCCAGGCCGGCAAGCTGCGCTTCATCGGCTTCACCGGCCACAAGGACCCGCTCGTCCACCTGCGCATGCTCGACATCGCCGAGCGGCACGGGTTTCGTTTCGACGCCGTTCAGATGCCGATCAACGTGATGGACGCGCATTTCCGGAGCTTCGAGCACGAGGTTCTGCCGAGGCTGGTGAAGGCGGGCATCGCTCCTCTGGCGATGAAGTCGATGGGCAGCGAGGTGATCCTGAAAAGCGGGGTCGTGCAGCCCGTCGAGTGCCTGCGCTACGCCCTGAGCCGGCCGGTCTCAGTGGTCATCACGGGCATCGACAGCCTGCCCATCCTCGAGCAGGCGCTCGAGGTGGCGTCGACCTATCGGCCGCTCTCGGACGACGAGACGGCCGAGCTGCTCGCCCGCACGCGGGACGCGGCGCTGAGCGGAAAATTCGAGCTCTTCAAAACGACCGACCATTTCGACAGCACCGCTCAAAATCCGGAATGGCTCGGCGAAGCCGCGTGACGGCGCCTCACGCCGCGCGAGCGTGAGGGGCCTGCGCCGAAAGGGCCGCGGCGACCTCGGCGGCCGCCCGAAACCCGCTCTGGATCGCGCTTTCGACCGTTCCGCCGAGCCCAGCCGCCTGGGTGGCCTCGCCGGCGAAGAAGAGCGTGTTCTTGAGCACGGGCCACTGAAACGGCTGCGCGCTCCACCAGGTCGGGAAGTGGCGCTGTGACGAGTGGATGAAGTACACGTCCTGGGCGAGCTTGCGTCTCCAGAAGCATTCGCGGAAGCGCAGCACGATCTTCAAGACCGCTCCGCTCCGGAGCAGCTCGAGCGCCTTGCGCTTCTCGCCGAGCTCGGGCGAGAAGGTGAGGCGCTGGAACGGGCCCGGTGGCACCGTGACGATGGCCGCCTCGGCAAGAAACCGGCGCGCCAGGTGGCCGGTGGTGGTCGCCTCGACCTGTCCCGGCTCCCAGCGCAGGCTCTCGACCGGCGCGCGCGGCACGAGCTCGCAGAGCGTTGCCGGCAGGGCCGCGGCAAGCTCGGCGGCCAGCGCGCCATAGCCGCGCAGCAGCCGAAACGCGCGATTGCCCTCGATGCGCCCCGCGGCGGTGCTCTCGAGGCTCAGCGCCCGCTGGCTCAGCTCGGCCGGATCGGCCGCGTGGAAGCCCTCGACGAAGGCGCGCGCGAGGCTCTTGTCGTGGGGCGGAAGGGGCAGGCGCTCGAGCTGCTCGTGGAAGGAGACGTCCGTGTTTCCCTGGGGGCGGCTTTCGAGCGCGGGCTCAATGCGTTGCCAGAAATCAGGCAGCCCGGTGATTTTCCTTTTCTGGGCCAGCAGGTGGCGATCGGGCACCTCGAACGAGGCGAGCCGGAAGGTGTCGAGGAGCTGGAGCGTGCCGGGCGCATATCCATGGATGAACTCGGCGCCAAGCTCGACCGGGAAGCCGAGCGCCGGCTCGTCGAGGGTCCAGACGCGGCCGCCGATGCGGTCGCGCGCCTCGAGCAGCACGCAGCCGATGCCTCGTCGCCCAAGCTCGAGGGCGGCGCAGAGACCAGCCAAGCCCGCCCCGATGACGAGCACGCGCGCATTGCCGGGCTGGCGGTTTTTTTCGACCGTGGTGTCCATACCCCGAATAGCTGCAAACCGCACGCCGAACAAGTTGTTTATCATTGTGCTTTCAGTGGTTTGCAAATTATCTTGAAAAATACCAACTAGTTGGTATGATCGTATTCACCATGAAGAAGGCCACCGCCAAAGCAAAGCCGCAGCCGCCCTCGGGCAAGACCCCGATGCGCACCCGCATCCTCGACGCCTCGCTCGCGGTGGTCCGCGAGAAGGGGTATGCGGCCGCCACGGTCGACGACCTCTGCGCGAAGGCCGGCGTGACGAAGGGCGCTTTCTTCCACCACTTCGATAGCAAAGAGGCGCTGGGAGTCGCGGCCGCGGATTACTGGTCGCAGCTCACGGGCGAGCTATTCAAGGGCGCGCCTTACCACCGGCACGCCGATCCGCTCGATCGCTTTCTCGGGTACATCGATTTTCGCGGCGAGCTGCTGCAAGGGAAGGTGCCCGAGTTCACCTGCCTCGTCGGCACGATGGTGCAGGAGACGTACGAGACCCATCCCGCGATCCGCGACGCCTGCCAGCGCTCGATCTTCGGCCACGCGCGCGAGGTCGCAAAAGACATCGAGGCCGCAAAAAAAATCCACGCGCCCCACGCCGCGTGGACGGCGGAAAGCCTCGCGCTCCACACGCAGGCGGTGCTGCAGGGGTCTTTTATCCTGGCGAAGGCCGAAGGCAGCGTGGCGGTCGCCGCCGACGGCGTCGCCCACCTTCGCCGTTACGTCGAGTTTCTGTTCCAGAAAAACCAAACCGGAAAAACCAATCAATAAGGAGTGAAGTCATGAGTACCAAAGTCGAAGTTCAACCCGCGTCCGATCGCGAGCTCGTCCTCTGCCGCATCATCGATGCGCCACGCGAGAAAGTCTACAAGGCCTGGACCACGCCCGAGCTGCTCAAGCAGTGGTTCGCGCCCAAGCCCTGGAGCACGGCTCGCGTCGAGATGGACGTGCGGGCCGGCGGCTCGAGTCTCGTCGTCATGCGCTCGCCCGAGGGCCAGGAGTTTCCGAACCCCGGCGTTTACCTCGAGGTCGTTCCCAACGAGAAGCTCGTCTTCACCGACGCCTTCACGAGCGCGTGGACGCCCTCGCAGAAACCGTTCATGACCGGAGTGCTCACGTTCGAAGACGCCGGAAACGGCAAGACCCGCTACACCGCGCGCGTCTACCACTGGACGGTCGCCGACCGCGAGCAGCACGAAAAGATGGGCTTCCACCAGGGCTGGGGTCTCTGCACCGATCAGCTGGAAGCGCTGGTGAGGAGCTTATGATCATCAGAGTGGTGGCCAGCGTTCTCGTCATCGTCGGCGTGTTTCTCGCGTACGCGGCGCTCAAAAGCGGCGACTACGTCATCTCGCGCGAGCTCGCGATCCATGCGCCCGCCGAGAAGGTGTTTCCGTACCTCAACAACTCGAAGCTCGCCGGCGAGTGGATGCCGTGGGCGGAGGCCGATCCCACGGTGAAGATGAGCTACTCGGGTCCCGCCGAGGGCGTGGGCTCGCGCTCGAGCTGGGACAGCCCGGGCCAGATGGGCACGGGCAGCGCGACGGTGGTCGAGAGCGTGCCGAACAGGTCGGTCCACACGAAACTCGAATACGTTAAGCCTTTCCAAATGCAGCAGGATGCGGAACTATCCATTCGCCCTGCCGACGCCGGCAACGTGATCGTCACGTGGTCGGTGAAGGGCACGAATACGTTCATGGGACGAGTGATGTGCTCGTTCATGAACATGGACAAGATGGTCGGCGGCTCTTTTGAAAAAGGCCTCTCGAACCTCAAAACCCGAATGGAGAAAATATGAAGAACACCGTGAAATACGTCGATGGTTTCGTCGTCCCCGTCCCGCGTAAGAAGATCAACGAGTACAAGAAAATGGCCAAGGTCTGCGGCAAGGTCTGGCGCGACCACGGCGCGCTCGACTACGTCGAGTGCCTGGCCGACGACGTCAAGAAGGGCAAGGTCACCTCGTTTCCCCAGAGCGTGAAGCTCAAGGCGGGCGAAGTCGTGTTCTTCTCGTGGATCACCTACAAGTCGCGCTCGGATCGCGACCGCGTGATGAAGAAGGTCATGAGCGACCCGCGCCTGGCCAAGATGATGAACGGCGAGATGCCCTTTGACGGCATGCGCATGTTCTGGGGCGGCTTCAAGCCGGTCGTGAAGGTTTAAGGTCCTTAGGCCTCAGAGAATCCGTGGCGCGGCGGCGCCACGGATTTTCGGCATCACGCTCAAGATCCGGTGGCGCGATGCCGAAGGGCTGTATATGAGGCTAGTGACACCCAAAGGGTCGCCCGTGGATGCGTTCGACGTCGAATACCGCCATTATCTCGCGACCGCCAACCGCAATCGCTTCAGCCACCACGTGGCGCAGGTGTGCTACTACTCGCTGGCCGTGTCGGTGCCGATCGTGCTCTTGCTAGACCACGAGCAGGCCAACGTGATCGGCGCGGTAATTTCTGCCGTAACGACGTTGATCGTGAGTCTGGAGCGCCATTTCAAGTTCAAGGAGAACTGGCTGATCTATTTCCAGATCGCCGAAGACCTGCGTCGCGAGAAGAGCCTGTACTCCGCCGGAGCCGGCGATTACAAACGAACCGAGGATGCGCAGTCCCGCTTCGTCGAGCGGGTTGAACAGATCAAGCGCGCCGACCTGCGCCGCCTCGAGGCGCTGAACTCGCAGGGCGACGACGTCTCGAAGCAGCGGGCCTCGCGCTCCTGAGCCTGGCTATCCAAATCAGAATCCACTTTCGACCATTCTGTTAGTCGTAGAAAATTTTCCGCGGCATGGTAACGTTTTGTCTCACAAAACGAGTTCGAGATGTGCCAACGACAAACGGGAGGTCAGGGCATGGTTCACGGAAGCACCTTGCGGTTGCTTGCAGCGGTCGTCGCGTTCGCGGGAGCGGCCGCCGGCGGCTGCAGCCACGTGGTTCCGCAGGTCACGAAGTACGACAGCGCCACCGAGCAGCATCTCAACGACCTGAAGCCGGCGGTGCTGTCTCTTTACGATACGTTCACGGCTGACCCGGTCGACGCCGGCGCGGTGGACGGCGTGCGCCAAAAGATCGCCCAGGCCTGTGACTACGAAGCGGGCAAGGGCGACGATAA
>JACQAX010000412.1 GCA_016194795.1 Deltaproteobacteria bacterium
CACCTTTCATTTCGCGTGCGAGTTCGTGAAGCGCGACCCGGCCAACACGGCGGAGGCGCTCGATCTCGACCCCGAGCCCCTGGCCTACGGCCTGCGCAAGCACTATCCGAAGCTCAAGCCCGAGCAGCGCAAGCGCCTCGCCATCCATCGCCGCAACGTGATCTCGGTGAGCAAGAAGAAGGTCGACGTCATCGTTGCCAACAATTTCTCGTTCTACATCTTCCAGGAGCGCGCGAAGCTCGTCGAGTACTTCCGCGCGGCGCGGAAATCCCTCGCCCGGAACGGCATGTTCATCCTCGAGATGGTGGGGGGGCCGGGCTTCGTCGAGAAAAACAAGGAGCAGCGGACGATCAAGCACCTGGGCAAGCCGCTGTTCACCTACATCTGGGACCAGCGCTCGTTCAATCCCGTCGATCGGCGCGCGCTGTACTCGATCCATTTCCGATTCCCCGACGGCAGCATCCGCAAGGACGTGTTCACCTACGACTGGCGCATCTGGACGATTCCCGAGGTGCGCGACGCGCTTCGCGAGGCGGGGTTCCAGGACACGGCCGTTTTCTGGGAGACGTCGCACCGGGGCGAGGCCACCGGCGAGTTCGTGCGCTCCGAAAAGGGAAGCAACGACTGGACCTGGCTCTGCTACGTCTCCGGCCTCGCCTGAAGCCGGCGGGCGCCTGCGACGGAGTCTTAGTTCCTGAAGCCGAAGTCGCGCACGATCTTACCGAACTCGGGCGCGCTTCGGACGTTTTCGAAGGCGGGGTCGCGGCGCACGTTGATCATCTGCGTCGGGGCCTCGACGATCGACTTGCGCAGGAGCGAGAGCGTCTCGTCGCGCTCTCCGAGCGCCGCATGGATGCGCGCCAGGTCGTACGTCGAGACGTACTTTCGGCGAGCGGCCGCGTCGAGGTCGGCCAGGATCTTGCGGGCTTCGTCGGCGTGCCCGTCGGCGGCGTAGGTCGCGGCGGCCATGCTCTGGGTGAGCGAGCTGCCGGGCGCGAGCTTGAGCGCGGTTTCGGCGGCCTGCCGCGCCTCCGCGTTGCGGCCTTTCTTGAGGCAGGCCTGCGCGAGCCAGACGTGCGCGAGGTAGAACTTCGGCTCGAGCGAGATGGCTTTCCGGTACGCGGCGATCGCCGCGTCGTAGTCGCCGGACAACAAGTAAGGATGGCCCGCGGCCGAGTTGATGTTGGGCGAGAGCGGGTCGAGCTCGCGCGCGAGGCGGTTCTGCTGAAGCGCCTCGTCGACTCGTCCCATCGCCGAGAGAAACTCGGCATACCAGTGGTGCGAGATCGAGTAGCCCGGGTTCAACGCGATCGAGCGGCGGTAGGCCGCCTCGGCACCCGTCCAGTCGCGCTCGAAGAACGCCTTCGACTCGGCGAGCGAGGCCAGCGCCTCGGCGCTGTCGGGCTCGAGCGCGAGCGCCTTCTCGGCGAGGAGCTTCGCGCGCGGCAGCGCTTCCGCCGGGCGCGCGCCGCCGTAATAGCTCATGAGGCTGAACGCGTTGGAAAGCTCGACGTACGCCTGGGCGAAGCGCGAGTCGAGATCGATGGCTTTCTTGAAATGCTCGATGCTCTTGGCGAAGCCTTCTTCCGTCCGTTGGTTGAGGTGGAAGCGGCCGCGCAGGTAGTTCACGTAAGCTTCGGGGCTCGAGACGGCGAGCTTGCCGGGTTGCCCGGTGTCGCCGGCGATCACGCGCACGCGAAACTCGTTCATCACCTTCGAGGCGATGTTGCGCTGGATGTCGAGCACCTGCTTGAAGGGGCCGTCGTACGCGTTGGACCAGATCGTCTCCTGGGTGCGCGCGTCGATGAGGGTGACGCTCACGCGAAGCTTGTCGCCCGCCTTGCGCACGGATCCTTCGAGCACCGTCGCCACGCCGAGCTCGTCGGCGATCTCGCGGATGGTTTTGTCTGGCGACCCCTGCCGGAGCGCGCCCTGCTGGTGCTTGTAGTGCATCACGGACGTGCGCGCGATCACGCGGATCGCGGTCGCGCGCGAGAGGCTCGAGATCAGCTCCTCGGTCATGCCGTCGGAGAGATACTCGTCGTCGGGAGTGCTGAGATTCTCGAACGGGAGGACGGCGATGCGGTTGCGGCGGGCGTCGTTCTCGAACGTGCCGGCGCCCTTGCGCGACTTGTGCAGCGAAAGCATGAGCGAGAGCGCCAGGATCGGCACGACCGCCGCGGCGGCGAAGGCAAGCCGGCGCATCGGCGCGAGGCGCGCGCGGCTTGGAGCCCCGTGGCCGAGCTCGACGCGGTAGACCTGTACCGGCGTGGAGATGTTCTTGAGCGTGCGGTTGCCGAGCTGGTGGATCGGACGGTCGACCTTGTTGTGGACCTGGTCGAAAACCTGGCGGCTTACGCAGATTCCGCCCGGCTCGGCGAGGAACTGCAGGCGCGAGGCGATGTTCACGCCGTCGCCGTAGACGTCGTTCTCGTGCGCCACGACGTCGCCGAGATGGATGCCGATGCGCACGCGCACCGCGCGCGTCGGGTCGACGGTCGAGTTGCGCTCGGCGAGCGCGGTTTGGATGTGGATGGCGCACTGAACGGCCGAGGTCGCGCTGTCGAACTCGACGAGAAACGCGTCGCCGATGGTCTTGATCTCGCGTCCGTCGTGCGAGGTGAGCAAAGGGCGCACGATCTGCCGGTGCTCTTCGAGCAGCTCGAGCGCCAGGGACTCGTCACGGTGGCTCATGGCGCTGTAGCCGACGATGTCGGTGAACATGATCGCCGCGAGCTTTCGTTTACCGTCTTTGAACTTTCGGACGTTGGACATTCAGAGACTCATCGGAATTCTTGGGGTTTCTTTCGAGCCAAATTAATAACTAATTGATATTATTATGTTTTAAATTTATGACGAATACGATCAGGTATTTCTGGCGCGTCATGATATGCCGTGTTATCACCCGGGCGTGAATTCCATCAAAGTCTGCGCCGCCATTCTTGTCTTGGGAGTCATCTCTTCCGCGCCCGCCTTCGCAGGCAAGGGCGGCAATCGCTTTCGCCAGCGTCCACGACAGGAGCACAGCCGCCCGGTGCCCCCGCCGACCGGGGTCTACCCGCCCGGCCCGTCGACTCGCGCCGCCGCTCCGGCCTCCGCGCCCGCTTACAGCCTCGTCGACCAGTACCTCATGGACAACCTCGGTCTCGAGGACCCGTCCGAATACAACATGTCGCTCGCGCTCAAGAAGCGCCTCGAGAAGCTTCCCGAAGAGTCGCGCGCGAATCTCGACTGGATCTTCTCGCCGCAGTCGGCTCCGCTGATCGGCGAGATCTTCCGCACGCTCGGTCTCACCGAGTACAACAACCCGATGGTTTTGGGCCCCGCGGGCGTCGGCAAGACTTTTCTCATCGATCAGCTCGTCGCGCTCTTCACGATGAAGGCCGTGCCCGAGTTCCTCAAGGCCGAGCTCGGCGTCGGCAGCGAGCGCTTCAAGGTGCTGCGCGAGGCGTTCCTCGGCAACGTCGACATCGTCATCGTGAACAACAACCTGCTTTCGATCGACAACACGCCTCCGGGCAAGGCGTTCGCCAAGGCCGAGAGCCGCATGAGCACCCTGCTCACCGAGATCTTCACGGCCGCCAACAAAGAATTTCAGCGCACCGACTCCTCCGGCAAGCGCGTCGGCCGCTACACCTTCTTCGTCTTCGACGAGGTGGCGACCTTGCCCGAGCTCGTGCAGCCTATTTTGAAGAAGGTGCTCGACCGCTCCGGTTTCCGCGACCCGAACAACGCCGAGCGCGCCTCGAGCGAGTCGGGCTTCGCGATCATCGCGATGACCACTCCCGAAGAGGCCAACGCGATGATCAAGGGCGACTCGGCCGTCCAGCGCCGCTACGTGCGCCTCAACGCCGTCGAGCCCACCGAGGAAGAAGGCTTCAACATCATCCGCCGCAAGAGCACCAAGGAGTGGGAGCCGCTCTACGGCATGAAGGTGACCGACGACGCGCTCCGTTTCCTCGTGCGCATGCGCAAGGTCATGGACTCGCCGCCGCTCGCGATGCCGGGCTCGATCCTGCGCGCGGCCAACAAGCTCTTCACCTCGGGCATCGAAGGCTCCGGCGCCGGTTTCGCGCTCGACCTGCCCGACGCGCAGAAGTTCGTCACCCGCAAGTTCGGCCTCACCGACATCTGGTTCGAGGGCCCCAACGGCGAGCCGCCGTTCCATGATCTCGCCGCGCGCGTGAAACAGCACGTCGTCGGCCAGGACGAGGTCGTCGACAAGATCGCCGACCGCATCGCCTCTTGGGCGCGCCTGGGCTTCGGCGAGGACGTTCCGGTGTTCTTTCTCGGCGGCTCGAGCGGCAGCGGCAAGGACACGCTTCTCAAGGCGTTCAGTAAGGTTCTCTTCGGCCACGACGGCAGCCACCTCATGTTCAGCATCGCGGGCCTGGGGAACGGCGGCATGAGCACGCTCATCGACGGTCGAGGCGACGGCGAGCCGGGGCTCCTGCTCCAGGCGCTCGAGGGCGGCAAGCACAACGGCTTCGTCACGCTCAACGAAGGAAAAGACGCGCAGAGCTCGGTTTTCGAGATGCTGAAAGTTCTCGTCGAGAAGATGGAGATCCATCCGAAGGGCAAGGACGTGCGCGTCCGCCCGATCAACCTTCCCATCTTCATCCTGGGCCAGTGGGGCGAGGAGCTCTTCGACGGCAAGACCGACGCCGAGATCGAGAAGATCTACGGCTCGCTCACGCAGCAGCTGATGGAGCAGAAGTTTCTCGAAGGCAAGGAAGGCCGTGGCTTCGGAGCCGTGTCGCGCGCGCTCCTCGACCGCGCCAAGAAAACCGGCGGCATCTTCATGCTCCGCCCGGTGGCCAAGGCGCTCTACGGCGAGATCGTCAGATACTCGATCGAGCAGATGAAGTCGAAGATGCTCGCCAAGAACAACATCACGATGAGCGTGAGCGACTCGCTCGTCGCGTTCGTCGCCAAGGCGTCGATCGACGCGGGCGAGGGTACGCGCGGCCTTGGCGCCACGCTGATCGACTTCACCGAGACGGCGATCTCGAAGGCGAACGACGAGGGTCTCGCGATCCGCGGCGCGCAGATCGAGCTCGACTACGAGCACGCGGGTGGGAAAGATCTCGTCGTCG
>JACQAX010000033.1 GCA_016194795.1 Deltaproteobacteria bacterium
GCGCCACTGGCGGCGTTGATCGATCCACCGCCGCTCACGAGCGAGTACGAGTAGGGCGCGACGCCGCCGCCGGCCGAAAACGAAAACGTGTTGCTCGCGGCCAGCGTTTTCGTGGCGGGGGTGATCGCGAGAGCGGGTTTGATCGTGACGACCGCGTCGCTCGTTCCGCCGATGGCATCGGTGACGCGCACGGTGGCCGAGCCGCTTGCGGCCGGCGCGGTGTAGGCGCCGCTGGCGGCGTTGATCGTGCCTCCACCCGCGAGCATCGAGAAAACGAAGGGCGCGCTTCCCGTCGCGGGCAGCACGCCGAACGTGAACGAGTCGTTGACGACCAGGATTTTCGCGGACGGGGCGATGGCCACCGGCGGTGGCGTGAGCGTCACGATCGAGTCCGAGATATTGCCGGCGACGTCGAAAACTCGCAGCTGCACGGTACCGAGCGTCGCCGGGGCCGTGAACTCGCCGGAGGTCTCGTTGATCGATCCGCCGCCGGCGACGATCGTGTAGCGATAAGGCGGAAAGCCGCCGGTCGTCGCGAAGGTGAGCGCGCTCCCGCTTGCCAGGAGCGTCGAGCGCGGGCTCATTATAAGCGCGCCGTTGAGCGGCGTGACCGTGGGACTTCCGCCGCCACCGCCACCGCCGCCGCCCCCCCCGCCGCTCATACCGCCGCCCTTGCTGCACGCGACCACCGCGAGCGCCATAAGTAGGCAGATTGTATTAACTTTACTAAACATTGTTAATATTATTATAGCGGAGCGGCATTAAGAAAATGGCGGAGCGGCATTAAGGAAATGCGTCGGCGTGGGACAGGTAGATTGTTGTATTCTTTAGTGAAATTGTACTACAGGCCGAAACGGAGATAGACGAAAGGAGCGGCGATGTCGAAGTCGACTTCCTGGGGAGGAACAGCGGGGTTGGGCTGATAGGTCACACGATTGAGCGAGTAGTAGCCGCCGAGCCCGATGCCTACACCGGACTGGTAGCGGTACTCGAGCGACACGGTGCCGAGCGCGTTGCGCGAATGCTTGCGGTCGAGCTCGGTGTGGGTCTGGCCGAGGAGCTGGAGCGGGGCAAACCAGTGGCCTTCGAGCTGGAGCGTGAAGTGCTCCTCGAAGGCCAGCCGCGCACGCGCGCCGACGCGCGCGCCGAAGACGTTCACGCGCACGAGGTCGTAGAAGCCCTGGTTCGAGTAGCTGCGGACGTCGGAGTAGAAGGACATCCCCGGGCCCGCCAGCGCGACCACCTCGGTGTTTTCGCCGTTGCCGTGGCCGATGAGCTTGAGCGCGAGCTCGGCCGCCACCGAGTCCTGGGTGATCGGCTTGCCGCGGAAGCTTTCGGCGGTGGCCGGGCTCATGTCTCCCGAGATGTGGTCGCCGTCGAGGGCAAGCCCGATCCTGTTGCCGAGCCAGTACTCGAGCTCGCCGCGCCCGCCGATCTCGTTGCCGCTGATGTCGGTGACCGAGTTCGTGAGCGCGCTCTGGGATTTGTAGTTCGTCCAGCCGTAGAAAAGCGTGAGGCGAGAGCGGAAACCGTCGCCGGACGGAGTGGCGCCTTTGGCTTGCGCCGTCGGCGCCGCGAGGCTGAGGAGTAGCGCGAAGAGCGCCACGATCAATGCGAGAGCGGTGACCGTGCGGGCCATACCATCCTTTCGGAATCGCGGCGGTTTCGCTTTATCGCAAGTCCTCGGCGGGAAAAACGTCGTCGGCGAGAATGCCGCCGGCCTCGGCCGACGGGTAGGGCGGGAGCCGGGCGGCGCCGTCGTCCAGGGCGTTGAGGTAGGTAATTACGGCCTGGTCGTAAGCGGCGAGACGCTTGAAGTAGGGCGAGGTTTTCGGGATGCGCGGCTTGTAGACGCGCTTGGCGTTCCAAAGCACCCACGCGAGCATTCGGCGGGTCATGACCTGCACCTCGAAGACGGCGCCCCTGCGCGTCTTCACCGTGAGGTGGATGGCCCGGTAGCCGCGCTCGTAGCCGCGCGCCGACGACGTCGTCGATGTCGGAGAGGCGGAAGGCGTCGCCTTTCTTGCGCACCTTCTCGAAGATCTTCTTCTTGAGGCTGTCGCGCTCTTTCGTGCGCGAGCTGAGCGCCACGGTCTCGTCGGCGCCCGGGTAGCGCGAAAGAAAATCGCCCAGGATCGAGAGCAGCTCGGCGAGCTGCGGGCGGCGCGCCTCGATGAGCGCGGTCAGGTCGAGCGGCTCGTCGATCGCGCGCGCCAGGGCGCGGGCCTCGGGGAGCGTCGTCGCGCGAGCGATCCGGAAGCCGTCCTCGGGCGAGGGCCCGCGCGGCAGCAGCACGTCGTAGCCACCCGTGGTGCTCTCGAGGATGTGGTTGTAGACGGCCGGCGACCAGTGCTCGCCACTGAGGGCGCCACGGCAGTCGTCGGAGTAAGGCGGGACGAAGCGGGACGCCGGCAGCGCGAACGCCGGGTCGGGCACGGTCAGGAGTAGGGGCAGCAGCGCGATCGTCCTCAATATCACTCATAAAGTTTAACGGCAGATCCGACGACAATAATTAACAGGAGACCCCGCTCGATGGATGCCCAAGGCTTCGTGAATCTGCTGGCCGCCGCCGTGAAGCACAAAGTCAGCGATATCCATCTGCATCCCGGCAGCCCGCCCGCCTTTCGGGTCAAGGGCGACCTCGTGGCGGTGAAGGCCGCCGCGCTGACCGAGGCCGACATGCACGTGGTGCTGTCGGTGATCATCAGTGATCCGGTCTGGAAGGCAAAGATTGCCGAGATCAAGGATTACGACGGCTCGTTCGAGGTGCAGGGCCTCTCGCGTTTCCGCTTCAACGTCTTTCGCCACTGCGGCAAGCTCGGCGCGATCATGCGCCTGATCCCCGCGCAGGTTCCGTCGCTCGACGGCATGGGCCTGCCGCCGGTGCTCAAGAAGATTTCCGACAACCAGCGCGGCCTGGTGCTGGTCACCGGCGCCACCGGCTCCGGCAAGAGCTCGACGCTCGCCGCGATGATCGACCACATCAACACGAACTACGGCTCGCACATCCTCACGATCGAAGACCCCCTCGAGTTCATCCACACGGCCAAGAAGGCGCGCCTCACCCAGCGCGCGATCGGGCCCGACACGGTGAGCTTCGCGGGCGCGCTCCGCTCGGCGCTGCGCCAGGACCCCGACATCATCCTCGTCGGCGAGATGCGCGACCCCGAGACGATCGACATCGCGCTGAAGGCCGCCGAGACGGGCCACATGGTTTTCTCCACCGTCCACACGCAGGACGCCATGAAGACGATCGGCCGCCTGATCGCCGTGTTTCCGCCGGAAGAGCAGCGCATGGTGCGCCAGCGCCTGGCCGATAACCTGCAAGCCATCGTCAGCCAGCGCCTCGTGAAGCGCGCCGACGGCAAGGGCCTGATCGCCGCGCAGGAGATCATGGTCTCGAACATGAGCATCGCCGAGTGCATCGCCGACCCCGCCAAGACCGGCGAGATGAACGATTACATCCAGAAGTCGCGCGAGATGACCGGCGGCCAGACTTTCGACCAGCACCTGGCCGAGCTCTACCAGTCGGGCACGATCGCGCTCGAGACGGCGATGGAGGCCGCGAGCAACCCGAGCGACTTCCAGCGCAACCTCTCGTTCGGAGCCGGCGGCGTCTCGGGCGCCGCGAAGGCTCCCGCCAACGGCAACGCCAACGGAAGCGGCGGAAACGGCGCGACGCCGCCCGACGCGAACAAGGCCGCCTTCGCCGAGCATACGGTGGTGCTGGACTTCGCGAAGGAAAAAGAGAAGGACAAGGCCGCCTGAACCTTTGATCTCTGTTCTCCTCTCTCTTATCATAGACCCATGAGCCACCGAGCACTCGCATCCGCGACCATCATTCTTCTCACGGCTGCCACCGCCCTGGCGGGGGACCCCGCGCAGTTCGGCATCGTCGATCACGACGAGGCGCCGGCGTCGAAATCCAAGCCCGAGCCGGCCGCCGCTCCGCCGGTCGCGAAAAAAGAGCGCGGCAAACGCTCGGCGCCCGCCGCCGCCCGCCCCGTCGAGCGAGCGCGCGCGCAGCCGAGCGCGGCTTCCGCCGAGACGCCGGCGCATTCGTCGTCCGCGGCGCCCGCCACCTACGGCGGCACGTTCGGCGCGGGGGCGATCTTCGGCGAGCCGACGGGCCTCACCGCGAAGTACTGGCTGAACCACTCGCGCGACGCGATCGACTTCGGCCTGGCCTACTCCGTGCGCAACTATCTCATGCTCTATGCCGACAAGCTGTGGCACTTCGGCCGCCTGCCGCACCAGCTCTCCGCCTACTTCGGCGGTGGCGCGGGCCTCTTCCTCGGAAAAGACACGCGCGTCGACTTGCGCATTCCCGTGGGCGTCGAGTGGCTGCCGTCGCGCCCGCGCATCGGGGTTTTCGCCGAGCTCGTTCCGGCGCTGCGCGTGGCGCCCAGCACGGGCTTCGACCTCAACGGCGGCGTCGGAGTTCGCTACTATTTCTGAAGCGGCAGCTCGACCCGGAACGTCGAGCCGCGGCCCGGCTCGCTCGAGACGTGGATCGAGCCGCCGTGCGCTTCGATGATCTGGCGGGTGATGTAGAGGCCGAGGCCCAGCCCCGAGATATTCGTGCCGCTCACCGCGCGCTCGAAGCGCTCGAAGATCCTTTGCTGCTGTTCGGGTGCGATGCCCATGCCGAGGTCGGCGACGATGAGCGTGCCGCGAGCGCCGGCGACCTCGACGCGCAGCTCGATCGGCTTGCCTTCGCCGTATTTGATCGCGTTGATCAGGAGATTCGTGATCACCTGGTTGATGCGGTTGCGGTCGAACCGGCCGACGGCGGGCTCCGGGGTCGAAAGCGAGACGCGGCTGCCGGCGCGCTCGGCCTCGGGCCCGAGCAGGGTGACGGTCTCCTGGACGAGCTGGCTCAGGTCGCAGGTCTCGTAGTGAAGCTCGAGCTTTCCCAGGCGGATGCGCGTGACGTCCAAAAGCTCCTCGATCAGCCCCGTGAGCCGGCGCGCCTGCTGGAGCGAGATGCCGAGCATCTTGCCGACGCGCTCGCTTCCGGAGCTCAGCTCGCGGTCGAGGAGCTGCAGCTGAAGGAAGAGCGACGTCAGCGGCGTGCGCAGCTCGTGGGAGGCGATCGAGAAGAACTCGTCGCGCGCCTGCAGGGCGGCGCGCGCCTCTTCGAGCAGGCGCGCGTTCTCGGCCGTGCGCTCCTGCACGCGCGCCTCGAGCTCGCTGTGCGATTTGCGCAGCGCCTCCGACATCTGGTTGACCTCGCGGGCGAGCCGGCCGATCTCGTCGCGGGACCGGATGGGGATGGAGCCGCGGAAGTCGCCGCTGGCGACGCGTACGGCCTTCTCGTTGATCTCGTCCAAGCCGCGCGAGATCTGGCGGCTCGTCAGCACGGTGAGCGTCAGGCTGAAGCCCTCGATGAGCAGCACCGCGCAGAAGAGCACGAGCATCAGCAGGCGCTCCAGCCAGCGCGAGCCCTCGCCGAGGGTCGCCGAGAAGTCGCTCTCGAGGCTCGTGAGGCGGTTGTTGAGGCGCTGGACCCGCTCGATGAGCGCGGCGTGGCGCTTCTTGTCGCTGGGCATGCTGTGCACGACGTAATGGAACTCCTCGGCCGTCGTTTTCAGCACGGGGATCACCTCGTCGGCCTGGCGCCAGATTTCGATGGCGCGGGCGAGGTGCGGTATCGAGTGGAAGCGCCGGAAGAGCGCGATGATCGGGTCGATGTCGGCGTCGTGGATGCCGCCCTGGCCGAAGTACCGGTGGACCAGCTCGCGGCTGAAGTCCGGCTTCGACAGCTCGAGGCGCGCGAGGTGGTCGCCGTCGGGGATCAATAGGTGAGCGGTGAAGTCTTCGTAGTCGCGCTCGTCGCCGGTGATGTTGTAGCGCAGGAGGCTCTGGACGGCGTCTTTCTGCGCCTTGGACCAGAGCGCCTCGCCGCCCACGAACGCGCGAACGGCCGAAAGGGTGTTCATCGCGAAGCGAAGAGTCATCAGCTCGCAGGCGATCAGCACGGCCATGGTGCCGACGACCACGTAGAGCTTGCTCGCGACCGAGAGGTCGCGCCACGGTTTCATGGGTCGATTTTATAACGCGGGACCCTTTTCCCGTACGGGTGCATTTTTCCTAGTGACCCACTCGCGCTGCCACGCAATAATAGCTTAATGGCGTGGAAGGGCAGGCGAGTTTTGGTGACCGGCGGGGCCGGCTTCATCGGAAGCAACCTCGTGGTTCGCCTCGTGGGCGAGGGCGCGGTCGTGCGCGTCGTCGACGCGATGCTGCCGCTGCTTGGCGGCAACCCCTTCAACCTCGCGCCCGTGAAGGACGACATCGAGCTGCGGCAGGTCGACCTGCGCGACCTCAGCGCCGCGCAGAGCGCGGTCGAGGGGATGGAGTACATCTTCAATCTCGCGGGCAACGTGAGCCATCTCGACAGCATGCAGGAGCCGCTCACCGATCTCACGATCAACGTCAACGCGCAGGTGAACACGCTCGAGGCGTGCCGGGCGAAGAACCGCGACGCGATGATCGTGTACACGAGCACGCGCCAGCTTTACGGCGTGCCCCAGTACCTTCCGGTCGACGAGCGCCACCCGGTCAGCCCGATCGACGTCAACGGCATCAACAAGCTCGCCGCCGAGCACTACCATACGCTCTACGCGCGCGTGTACGACATGAAGACGTGCTCGCTCAGGCTCACGAACACCTACGGGCCGCGCCAGCTCATCCGGCACGCGCGCCAGGGATTTATCGGGTGGTTCGTGAATAGAGCCCTTCTGGGAGAGAAGATCCAGCTTTTCGGCGGCGGCGGCCAGAAGCGCGATTTCACCTTCGTCGACGACGCCGTCGAGGCGATGCTGGTCGCGGCGACCAATCCCGTCTGCCGGGGCGAGGTCTACAACCTCAACGGCGAGCGGCTGTCGCTCGAGGAGGTCGCCAGGATCCTGCTCGCGCTCTGCCCGAAGGCGTCGGTCGAGAAGGTGCCGTTCCCGCCCGAGAAAAAGAAGATCGACATCGGCGACTACTTCGGCTCGGCCGGGAAGTTCATCGAGGCCACCGGCTGGGGGGCGCACGTGACGGTGGCCGACGGGCTGGCGAAGATGGTCGAGTACTACCGCGCCAACCAAAGCCATTATCTGGAGAAGCCTTGAGTACCCCCGAGACCCACGTCCCGTTCTTCGATCTGCATCGCCTTTATCTCGAGCAGAAAGCCGAGATCGACGCCGCCGCGCTCGGTGCGCTCGGCAGCGGCCACTACATCCTCGGGCCGCGCGGCAAGGCGTTCGAGGAGGCGATGGCGGCGAGCCTGGGTGGCTCCGGGCAGGTGATCGGCTGCAACTCGGGAACCGACGCGCTCGTCCTGCCGCTCCGGGCCGCGGGGGTCGGCGCGAGGCGTGGCGCGGCTCCACCGGAAGCCGAGGTCATCACCGTCGCCCACACCGCCATCCCGACCATCACGGCCATCCGCGCGTCCGGCGGCACGCCCGTCTTCGTCGACGTCGATGCCGACACCTGGCTCCTCGACGCGAAAAAAGCGCTCGCCGCCGTCACGGAGAGGACGCGCGCGATCATCGTCGTCCATCTCTACGGCGCGATGGGCCCGGTCGACGAGCTGGTCGAGGGGCTGAAAAAAATGGGGCGCGCCGACGTCGCCGTCATCGAGGACTGCGCGCAGGCCCAGGGAGCCTCGAAGCACGGGCGGGCCGCCGGCACGCTCGCGCGCTTCGGCTCGTTCAGCTTCTATCCGACGAAGAACGTCGGCTGCATCGGCGACGGCGGCGCCGTCCACGCCGGCGATCCGGCCGATGCCGAGCGGCTCCGCTGGCTTCGCAACTACGGCCAGAAAGACCGCTACAACGCGCAGGTCGAGGGCGGGATGAACAGCCGGCTCGACGAGGTGCAGGCCGCGATCCTCTCGGTGCGGCTGCCGAAGCTCCGGGAGTGGAACGCGCGCAAAGAGACGATGGTCGCGCGTTATCGCCGCGAGCTCGGCGGCCTTCCGCTCACGTTCCAGAAGGTCGCCGAAGGGGTCGTGCCCGCCTGGCACCTCTGCGTCGTGGCCACCGACGCGGGCCCCACCCGCGATCGCCTTCAGGCCGAGCTCACGGGCCGCGGCGTTCAGACGCTCATCCATTACCCGCACCCCGCGCATACGCAGCCGGCGTTCGCGCCCTACCGGCGCGAGGCGCTTCCCGTGACCGAGAGCCTGGCCGCGCGCATCCTCTCGCTTCCGATGAACCCCACGCTCTCGCAGAAGGAGCAGGATCTCGTCATCCGCTCCGTGAAGGAATTCTTCCGATGAACAACACCCCGCTTCGCGTCCTCGACGGCTTCAGCCTGGCCGCGTTTCGCACGCTGCTTACGAAAGGATCGAAGGCCGCGCGCCACGTGATGGGCGAAACGGTGCGCGCCGCCGCCGAGAGCGAGCGCCGCGTGAACTTCTGGGACCTCGCGCGCGGGTTCGCCGTCGACGAGAACGTCGTCGTGCACTCGGGAAGCTGGTTCGACGGCGGGACGAGCCCGCTCGAGCGCTACCTGCTCGCGCTGCTGCTGCGCTACTTCAAGCCCAACCGCATCCTGGAGGTGGGCACGTTTCGCGGGATCTCCACGCGCCTCATCCTCGACAACTCGACCCAGAGCGCGCGCGTCTTCACGATGGACCTGCCGCCCGACCGGGATTTTTCGGCGCTGGACAAGGCGACCGACGAGCGGCTCGTGCAGCACGCGAAGGTGGGCGTCGAGTTCGCGGCCCATCCCGACAAGGGAAGGGTGACGCAGGTGCTGGGCGACTCGATGAAGCAAGAGACCTGGGACCAAGTCGTCGGCGGCATCGACTTCGCGTTCATCGACGCGAGCCACTCGTACGAGGCCGTGAAGAACGACACGCAGATGGCGCGCGCCAAGCTCGCGCCCAACGCGGTCATGCTCTGGCACGACTACACCCAGGAGGATTCTTACGAGCGGGGCGTCGGCCGCTTCATCCGCGAGGAGATGCAGCGCCACCGCGACATCTTCGTCGTGCCGAGCACGAGCCTCGCCATCCGCATCCCGGAAGCCGAGCTCGTCGCCGCCGACAAGCGGGTGGCCGGTTTTTTTCACGCCGGCGATTACGGGACCAGGCGTCCCGGCGGGCTCACGCCCTGGCTC
>JACQAX010000413.1 GCA_016194795.1 Deltaproteobacteria bacterium
AGCATGCGCTCGGTGTGGTCGCGGCTGAGCGAAGGCTCGGTGACCGACGTTTCGCCACCCGAGCAAAAGAGCCCGGCGAGCAGCACGGCCGACTTCACCTGCGCGGAGGCGATGTTGAGATCGTAGGCCAGCGGCTTCAGCCCCCCCGGCGCCGGCTCGACGTCGACCGGCGGCGTCGGCACGGGCGCGCCCGAGCCGCGCTTCTCGCCGCGCGGAAACACCGCCGCGCCCATCCGGTGGAGCGGCTCGGAGACGCGCTTCATCGGGCGCTGCGAGAGGCTCGCGTCGCCGAACAGGTGGAAGTGCCCATGCTGGCCGGCGAGCAGGCCCGAGAGCAGCCGGATGGTCGTGCCGCTGTTTTGGCAATCGATGCGCAAGGGCGCCGCCTTCGGCGGCTGAGCCCCGAACTCTTTCACGCCGAAGCCGGAGATCTCGATGCGCTCGCCGTCGCGCTTCACCTTGGCGCCCAGCTTCTCGACGGCCGCGAGCGACGCGAGGCAGTCTTCGCCGAGGAGCGGCCGGCGAACGACGGTCTTGCCCGTCGAAAGCAACGCGAACAGAAACGAGCGGTGGGTGACCGACTTGTCCGGCGGGCAATCGAGCGGCGCCGCGTTTCCCGAGATCGTCGAGGGCTTCACGCGCAGGCTCATTTCTTCTCCTCCAGCTTGAGCCGGAGGCGCTGGCCTTCGGCGAGATATTTGAAAAGCGAGCGGCCATCGCCCTTGTGCACGAGTCGCGAGACCTTGCCGAGCTCCTTGCGCAGCCGCTCGATCGAAGCCGTGACCTCTTCCGAGTTCGACGCCAGGATCACCGCCCACGCCTCCGGGCTCGACTTCGCCACGCGCGTCGTGCTCAGCACGCTCGGCGAGGCCGATTTCGGCCCGCCCAGCGCGTGCATCAGCGAATACGCGAGCGCGTGCATGAGGTGCGAGCCCGCGGCCATGTGGCGTTGGTGGTGCTCGGTGCTCATCAGCTCGACGGAGCAGCCGATCCCTTTCCAAAGCCGCGCGAGGTCGGCGCGCACCGCCGCCGGCGCCAGAGCGTCGACGAGCACCGTCGCGCCCGCGAAAATCCCCGGATCGGCGCTCGCGACGCCGTTTCCCTCGCGGCCCGCCAGCGGATGGCTCCAGCCGAAGCGCAGCCCGAGCGCCGCGCACTCGCGCTCCAGAACGACGGTGCCTTTTCCTTTGCTGCTGAAAACCTCGGTCACGATCGTCCCGGACGGAAGGTGCGAGAGCATCTTCGAAAGCTTGGGATCGCCGACCGCCGACTCGGGCAACGCGATCACGCAGATGAGATTGTGCGTATCGATCTCCATGTCGGGGCGCGCGACGTGGTAGAGCCAGCCCTCCTTGCGCGCGTAGCGCACGCTGGCGGCGTCGCGGTCCCAGCCCCAGACCTTCCACCCGCGCGTCGAGAGCGCGGACGCGAGGCTCGCGCCGATGTGTCCGAGCCCCAGCACGACAGCCTCACGACGAACGCCGCCGGTCTTCAACTGCGGGCCGCTCCGAAAAGCTGGTCCATCGCGGCGAAGAACTTGGCATTCTCGGCCGGCAGGCCGCAGCTCACGCGAAAGTGGTTCGGGTAACCGTAGTTCGCCACCGGCCGGATGATCACGCCGCGCTTGAGAAACTCGGTGTACAGCTCCTTGCTCGGACGCCTCATGTCGACGAGCACGAAGTTTCCCTGGCTCGGGTAGGCGCGCACGGGATATTTGGGAAGCCTCGCCAGCAGCTCGGTCTTGCTCGACGTGTTCAGCTCGACCGCGCGCTTGAGGTGCGCTTCGTCGTCGAGCGCCGCCACCGCGGCGAAGAGCGCCACCGAGGTGACGTTGAACGGCTGGCGGGCGCGCTCGACCATCGAGACCACCTTCTGGTCGGCGATCATGTAGCCCACGCGCGTGCCCGCGAGCCCGTAGATCTTCGAGAAAGTGCGCAGCACGACGACGTTGCGGTGCCGGCGGAACACGTCCATCGGATCGGGGATCGACTTGTCGGTGACGTATTCCCAATAGGCGTAGTCGAGGACGAGCAGGATCTGCTTCCGGGCCAGCTCGGTCGCGAGCTTCTCGATCGCAGCGGCATCGAGGTGCGAGCCCGTCGGGTTGTTGGGGTTGGCGAGCATCACCATCCTCGTGTCGGAGCTCACCGCCCCGAGGATGTCGTCGACCTTCACGTTGAGATCGTCGTCGATCGGAGCCTCGATCAGCCCGCAGCCGACGAGCTGCGCGCAGAGCTTGTAGATGACGAACGCCGCCTTGTGCGTGACGAGGTTGCGGTTCTTCGCCACGAACACGCGCGGCAGCAGGTCGATGAACTCGTTGGAGCCGTTGCCGATCGAGAGCTCGTCGGTCGAGCAGCCCAGGCGTTCGGCGAGCTTCTTCTTGAGATGGAAATGGCTGCCGTCGGGATAGAGGTGCAGCTGCGGCAGCATCCCGCGGATCGCCTCGAGCGCCTTGGGGCTCGGGCCGATCGGGTTCTCGTTGCTCGCGAGCTTCACGACCCCCGTGATTCCGTACTCGCGCTCGGTCTCCTC
>JACQAX010000401.1 GCA_016194795.1 Deltaproteobacteria bacterium
GTCCTCGACCCGCACCGTCGAGAAGTACTTGGGCGGGCTTTTGCCGGACGGTCCTTTCGCGCCGGCCGTCGGTTTGAAGCGGCCTTCGATCCGCGAGCTCGAGAGCGTGGCCTCGGCGACCCTGCCGTCGAGCACGGCCGACAGGAAGTCACTATACGCCAGCTCGTCTACGCCGCGGTTGTACTCGAGCAGGTCGCGGCCCAGCACGACAAGCCAGACCAGCACGAGAAGATAGAAGATTCCGAGGCGCGAGCGCTGTGGTGCTTGGGGCGGCTGCATCCCCGCATACGGCTGCAAATTCGACGCCCATTGGCCCGGCGGCGGCGGTGTGGCCAAGCCAGGTTTCGGGAGAGCGTGGTTGGACACAGTTTGTAACGCGGCCAGTCAACACTAAGTTGACCATTTTGGTCTACATCGCTATAAGCGCGGCTCACACAGTCCTTTGAAGGAGAATTCAATGAAAAATATTTTGACCGTGGTCGCTCTCGCGGCCGCGACGATGGGCCTGGTTGGTTGTGATGATTACGTCACGCCGTCGGGCGTGGTGAGAACGGCCGCCGAGAAGATCCAGAAGCGCGAGCTCAAGGGATTCAAGAAGGCCCTGACGGGCAAGGCCCTGGCCGAGTACGGCTCGAGCGAAGGCATGGCCTCCCTCGAGGCACGCGTCGCCAAGGAACCCAATGTGCGCGTCGCCGACGCCGAGCTGCTTTCGGTAGCTCCGGTCAAGAACGGCACGTTCCAGACGGCCATCAAGACTTACGCGGTCAACGTGCTTGCCGGCCAGAACAGCCGCCTGCTCACCGCCACCGTGCTTTGCGACATCTATTCCGTCGACAACCACGTCAGCCACTGCGGTATCGCCCACGGTCCATATGCTCCGGGAGCCGAGTGCGTCGAATTCGACCGCTCGACCGAGCTGACCGAGTGCAAGATCTCCGAAATCCGCTGATCGGCCGATTTCGGCGCTCTCATATATAGAGGACGGCGGGGACCGGGCCTCTTTGAAAACGGCGTTTCGCCCTTGGGCGAGACGCCGTTTTTATTTGCGCTCGGGACCCGGAACACGCCAAAAAGCTCGGGCGATCGATCTGAAATCCTGTGTGGTTTCAGGGTGTCATAGCGCCCCATGTAATCCTGACTATAACTATCGGGTATTGACGTGCGTTTCGAGGAGGCGTACTTATCTGCGCAGGGGGTCAGACTGAAAGGAAGGATCTGTTTATGAAACACTCCACCAAGAATGCTCTGACTGTGTCCACGCTCCTCTCCGCCGCTCTCGCCATGACTGGCTGCGATAAAGACATCAAGGAAGTGGCCGCCGCCGCTGCCAAGGAACTTGGAGTCCCGGTGTCGGTCAAAACCGACTCCGACGACGTGTGCGCGCAGCGCCAGCTCGAGCGCATGATCAAGCAGTACCAGGATCTCGGAAAGGACGATAAGCGCTTCGCCCGCCGGTTGCTGAAGGGCTACAAGGGCATCGTCGTGAACCCGACGGCCAAGGTCGCGAAATACACCGGCGACTCGACGGTGCTGTACGTCGGCAAGGAGTACAAGTACCTCGCCGACAAGCGCAAGCTCGAGGGCCCGGCTCCCAAGACTGGTCTCGACAAGGCCGAGTCGCTCTCGCTCAGCACGCAGGGCGCGGTCGACGAGTCCAAGAAGCGCGTCTATTCCGTCCGGGAAGACGACGTGTTCAAGATGATCGACAGCGAGACGAGCCCAGTGCTCCAGAAGGCGCTCAACACGGGCGCGGGCAAGGATCTCGGGTATTCGTACGGCGCGATCATGGACTGCGGCGAGCTCGCCAACCTCCACGATCTGTTCTGATCGCCTCTCTTTAAAAAACGTGAAAGCCCGGCTTCGCTTGCTCGGAGCCGGGTTTTTATTTTTTCCGCGACGCGGCCCGGGCGCCGCGCAGGATCATCTTCACTTCCTCGGCGAGGCGAAAGGCAAGGCTCGCCTGCTTGTGCCGGGGAAGCTCGAGCGCCTCGGCGCCGACGGTGAACACGACGGCGACCGTCGCCTCGGCGGCGTACTCCGGGTTGCGCAGCGGAGCGCCGCGCGAGCGCGCGTAACGCTCGAGATCCTCGGAGAGCTCGCTCACGAAGCGGTCGAGCTCGGCGTGGATCGCCTTGCGGAAGGCGGGCGAGGCGCCCTGGCGCTCGCCGAGCAGCAGGCGAAACAGGTTTCCGTTCTCGTGGAGATAGTCCATGAAAGCGTCGATCGACGCCTTGACCATGCCCTTCTCGGACTCGGTGCGGTGGCGCGCGTCGCGCAGCAGACGACGCAGGCTTAAACCGACCTGGTCGACCAGCGAGAGGCCGAGCTCTTCCATGTCGCGAAAATGCCGGTAGAACGCGGCCGGCGTGATGCCGGCGGCCTTGGTCACCTCGCGCAGGCTCAACGCCGAGAAGCCGTGCTCGGCGCTCAAGCCCAGGGCGACGTCGATGAGGCGCTGGCGCGTCCTGAGCTTCTGCTCGTTACGGCTGCCGCGGCTGGCTCGGTCGGCGGGGATGAGGTGGACGACGCGGTTTGGCATACGGTTGAACACGGACTCTAGGCCATTTTATCGGGAAAATCACGGCGAATTTGGCGCGTTTGTCTTTTGAGTTAACATGTGTATACTCACGCGCATGATTCGTTCACGCATCCACGGTACCGGCCGGGCGCTTCCCGCCCGCATTCTCACCAACGACGAGCTCGCGCGCACGGTCGACACGTCCGACGAGTGGATCCGCGAGCGCACCGGCATCCGCGAGCGCCGAATCCTCGATGCCGGGCTGGCCGCGAGCGATCTCGCCGCCGAGGCCGCGCGCAACGCGTGCGAGGCCGCCGGCTGGGACCCGGCCACGCTCGACTGCATCATCGTCGCGACCGTCACGCCCGACTCGCCGCTGCCGTCGACCGCCGTGCGCGTCCAGCAGAAGCTCGGCGTCGGCGCCGGCTGCGCGGCGTTCGACCTCACCGCCGCCTGCGCGGGCTTCGTTTACGGGCTTTCGATCGCCGACTCGTTCATCCGCACGCGCCAGTTCAAGCGCGTCTGCGTGGTCGGCGTCGAGATCCTCTCGCGCATCGTCGACTGGCGCGACCGCAACACCTGCGTGCTCTTCGGCGACGGCGCGGGTGCCGTGGCGCTCGGCCAAGGCGACGTCGCGCGCGGGCGCGACGATCGCGGCCTCCACTCGACGCACATTCACGCCGACCCCACGGGCATCGACCACCTGCACATCCCGGCCGGCGGCAGCGCCAAGCCCGCCTCGGCCGACACCGTCGCGGGCGGCGAGCATTTCGTGCGGATGAACGGGCGCCAGGTCTATGCGGGCGCCGTTCGCAACATCTCGGCCGCCTGCGAGGAGGCCCTGCGCGCCAACGAGCTCACGGCAGCCGACATCGACCACGTCGTCGCTCACCAGGCCAACGTGCGCATCCTCGAGGGCGTGGCCGAGCGCTGCGGGCTCTCGCTCGACAAGTTCTACCTCAACCTCGAGCGTTTCGGGAACACGTCGTCGGCCTCGGTGCCGATCGCGCTCGACGAGGCCGCGCGCGCCGGACGTTTCAAAGAGGGCGACCGGCTCCTGCTTTGCGCGATGGGCGCCGGCTTCGCCTACGGCTCGGCATACTTGCGCTGGTGATCCCGGCGCTCAGTCGCCGCGTCGGCCCGCGCAAGAGCCGTCGAGGCCCTTGATCCATTCCTTCACGAGCTCGAGCCCCTCGTCGTGCACGACGCTCCGGCCGATCTGGGGCATCTTGATCTTGGCGTGGGTCGCGCCGAGGCGGTAGATCATGATCGACTTCTTCGGCTTGCCCGGCACGACGTCGTAGAGGTTCTTGCCCGCGCCGATGCCGGCGGCGACCGGTGTCTTGCAGACGCCGAGCTTGGTGCGGTCGGTGACCGACGCTTCGAGAAACACGCCCGTGTTGCGAGCGAGGCCCGTGGCGCTGTGGCAGTGGGCGCAGTTCACCTCGAGATACGCGCGAGCGCGCGCCGCGACGGGCGCGTCCGCCGGCTTGTCCCACGCGGGCAGCCTCGGCGCCTCGGCCGGGTTGTCGGGCGCGCCTGCGAGGATGCCGAGCTTCGACCAGGCGACGAGCTGGTTGTAGGTGCCGTCGTCGTAGGCGAAGTCGCGGTTGAGCAGCCGGGCCTTCGGCCCAATCGGCTCGAGCGACGTTTCGCCGCTCACCGCATGACAGCTCGCGCACTGGTTGGCGCTCGGGATCGCGTAGCGCGTCCGGATCGGCTTTCCGACGGCCGAGACGAACGACACGTCGGTGGCGCCGCCGCCAAGCGAAAGCGCCGCATCGCGGCGGTTCTCCGCCCAGAGATAAGGCAGGCCGACCCAGCCGTCGGGCCGGCGCACGAGCAGGCGCGTCTCGACCACCCGCTCGGGGATGCCGAAGCCGAAGGTTTTGGCGATGACCGTTCCCACCGGAAAGTCGAACGCGTCGTCGGCCACGTACTGCGCCTTCTGCTGGGGCGGCACGAAGACGAAGCGATGCTTGGTCGCGTAGTCGGAGAAAAGCGGCGTGGTGAGATCGTACGGCACGCCGCCGTTCGGGGCGCGCGTCGGGTCGGTGGCGTCCGCGAAAAGACGGTACTGCGAGAGGCTGGGGCAGTCGGCCGCGAGAAGCGCGGCCCAGTTGGGCTGGCTTCCGGGAGCATTGCAGATCGTCGCGACGACTTCGGGCGGGAGCGGCGGAAAGTGCGCCGGTACGGGCAGCGGAGCATCGAGCTCGACGGCCGCCACTGGCACATGAACGCACCTGTTGGCCGCCGGATTCTTCAGCACGATGCCGGGGAAGGGCGAGTACCAGTGTTTTTTGTCGAGCTGGAGATTCGCCCAGCGCGCGGCCTTTCCCTTGGTCGTCGTGTTGCCCGAGAAGCAGATCTTGTCCTCGTCGGGCAGGCCCCGGGCGCCGTTGTAATTCTCGCCGATCCCGTCGTAGAGAATCTCGGGGATGCGCTTCGGGAAAAAGAGCGCGTTGACCAGCACGTTGAGCTTCGCGCCGAAGTCGAGGTGGAAGCCGTTGGCCTTCTCGAGGACGTTGTCGTGGACGTTGATGCGCTTCGGGATCGGGTCGTAGGCGGGATCGTTCAGGGGCAGCTCCGACGTCAGATAGCTCACGATGGCGACGGTCGCGACGTTCTGCCCGGTGATTCGGTTGTCGAAGACCTCGATGTCCCGGTTGGCCATGACCATCATGCCCGTGCCGGCGGGCACGCCACCGACGATGTTGCCGGCGGGCGCGAAGTTTTTCGTGTTGTTGTTCTCGATGCGGTTGCGGAAGACGCGCGTGCCGCCGCCGTTCTTCACGAGCAGGTCGGGCAGGTTGAAGACGAGGATGCCGCCCGTGTTGCGCGTGGCGACGTTGTCGTACACGTCGGCCTGGCGCGAGTTCTCGATCTCGATGCCGGCCACGTTGAGCTCGGCCAGGTTGCGGCGGACGATGATCTTCGTGCTCTGGCCGACGTAGACGCCGGCATCCGAGGCGCCGCGGGCGACGCAGTCCTCGATGAGCACGTTCTTCGACTGCACCGGGTAGAGGGCATAGCTGCCGTTGGCGGGGTTCGGGCCGCCGGTCCACTCGACGCGCACGCGCCGGACGGTCACGCCATTGGCGCCGGCGATCTTCAGGCCGTCGCCCGGGGTGTCTTCGACGGCCAGGTCTTCGAAGGCGAGCGTGTCGCCCGTCGCGAGGATGCCCTGCGCGCCGTTGAGCTGGTTCCTGAACGAGAGGATGGTCTTGTCCATCCCCTGGCCGCGCACGGTGAGGTGCGAGCCGCGGATGACGATCTCGTCGCTGAAGTCGAACTTGCCGGCGGGCAGCTCGATGACGGTGTCAGGCTCTGCGGCGATTACGGCGGTTTGAAAAC
>JACQAX010000402.1 GCA_016194795.1 Deltaproteobacteria bacterium
GCGCAGGCCAAGAACCCGGCCAAGGTGCAGCAGATCCTCAACACGATGGTGCCGAAGGTGCTCTGGGAGCCGGGCGTGGACAATCCCGCCGACCCCTCGTACCTGCGCTCGCCGATCGGCTGGAACCTCGATCCGGAAGCGTGGGAAGCCGCGCGCAAGCAGCTGGCCGACATCATCGAAGGCCTTTAAGACTTCTTGAAAAACCATCGGCGGAAGCTCAGCCAGAGCTTTCCGCCGATTTTTTTCAGCGGCTTCTTCGCGTTCCACGTCACGGCCTGCGAGGCGCGCGGCAGGAAGTCGGCTCGCGCGAGCGACTGCGCGAGCTCGGGCGTGGTCTGGCGCTGGATGCCGTAGCGGCCGAGAAGCACGAGGCCCTCGACGCGCGACACGCGCGCGTCCGGCTCGGAGTTGAACATCACCGTATAGCCCGCCTCGCGCGCCGCGCGGGCGACCTGGCGCGAGTAGAAGCCGCCGGGTACCGAGGCGCTCCAGACGGGTTGGCCGAGGATCTCTTCGAGAATCCGGCGGCTCTCTTTCCACTCGTGCACCATCTTCTCCCAGCCGATCTGCGAGAAGCGCGACGGGTGCGAGTGCGAATGCGAGCCGATGTGGTGGCCGCGGCGATGGAGATCGACGATCTGCTCGCGCGAGAGAAAGCCGGGCTGGCCCACGCGCTCGGTGACCACGAAAAAGTGGCCCCGCCAGCCGCGCGCCTCGAGCAGCCGCGCGGTCGGCTCGTGCGCGCTCACGCCGCCGTCGTCGAAGGTGAAGAGCACCGGCGCGCCACCGGCCGCCGAAAGCTCGCCGCCGCGGCCGACGACCTGCACGCGGTCCTGGCCGAGCTCGGCGATGCGCGCCAGATGCGCCGAGAAGTTGGCTTCGTCGAGCTTATAGATGTCCGCGTCGGCGCCCGGAAAGCCGCTGGCGCCGGCATCGTTCTCGTTCTTTACGACGTCGTGGTAGAGGAGCGAGATCTGTTTCATGCCCTTGCGAAGGTTTTAGCGGAGGCGCGCGCCTTGGCGGCCTTCTTCCAGCGAAGGTAACGGGTGAGCCAGGGTTGACCCCAGTTGCCCGACTTGCGGCCGGTCGTATCGATACGGACGGCCGTTCCTTGCTCGATCTCAAGGAATTTATCACGAATGCGATCCAAATTCTCGAAAACGGTTTTGTGCTGGATCGTGACGTGGGAATCGGCGACTTCGTCGTAGGAATAGGTGAAGAAACCGAAGACGGGACCCGTGTCGATGCCCTTGTCCACCTTGAGCAACGTCATGCCGACGCGGTCGAGGTCGCTTTCGGCCAGGGCCCAGAAGCAGCCGTGGGCGTTGCGGTACTCGGGGCAGATGCCCGGGTGCATGACGTAGGTGCCGAGGCGCGCCGCGGAGAAAACCTCGGGCTTCAGGATCACCTTGCAGCGCGCGATCATGAGATCCGGGCCGACGTCCTGCAGGAACTTGATCGTCTCGGGCGAGTTCGGCGAGGCCGTCGTCAGCACCGGGATGTTCGCGGGCAGCGCGGGATAGCGGGTCTTGAGGTCGTCGAGCAGCCGGGTCTCGTAGGCGACGTCGCCGGCGTGCACGAAAAAGCGGTGAAAAAGACGATAAGCGATCACGTCGAGGAAGCGCAGGTAGCCCAGGCGCTTGATCTCGCGTTTCACGCGGTTTTTCTTCTGCTGCGACTTCTCCTCGATGGAGACGATGCCGGCGACCTCGGAGAACGAGCCGAGCCAGCGCGGGAGCGCGCGCGCGTTGAGATCGTCGTCGTGGTGGCAGATCAGTACGGTCTTCATTTTCTTTTCATCTTGAGGAGCGTGTAAAGGATGCGGCCCTTGAGCGTCCGCGGGAAGACGTCGACGCGCTGGAAGTCGAAGGTCTGGGGCGTGTACATCTTCTCGTACGAGAAGTTGCCCATGAACGAGTAGAGCGTGCTGCCGCGGTTGAGCGTCTGCTCGATGAGCTTGTAGATCGCGAGCGAGCCGGGGCTGGCCTGCTGGTACTCGGGGTCGTAGGCGGTGAAGTGGAAGAAAAAGACGTCTTCGCGCCAGAAGCCCAGCGCCATCGCGATGAGCTTTCCGCCGACGCGCACGCCGACGCTCGTCATGCGCCCTTGTTCCTTGAGCGCCGCGAGCCACTCCTGGAGGAAGCCCTGGTAGCGCTCGTTCTTGGCGTTGTCGACGTCCGACATCTTGAGATTGCGGCGGTAGAAGAGCTCGCGGATCTCGTCGTAGGAGACGTCGGAATCCAGCGTGAAGCCGTTTTTCTCGGCCGCCTTCATCGTGCTCTTGTAGCGCTGCTTGAACTTCGAGGTCGTCTGCTTGTAAAACTCTTCCCACGACTTGAAGCCGTGGATCACGCGCACCGATTCCGTCTTGGCGAGATAGGGCAGGCCGAGCGCGTGCGCCGCGCTCACGACGTGGGCGGCCTCGAGCGGCGACTGGCCGAGCGACTGAAAGATGTCCCAGCCGCCGTTTTGCGCGAGGGTCGCGAGCGATTTCGTCCACTGCGTCGAGGACCAGTCGTGGCAACCCATCCAGCCCGTCGACTCCCAGCCGATGAGCGGGTGGAGCAGGCGTACGGGAAGCTTCGCGATCTGCGTGTCGGTCGCGGCGAACTCTCCGAGCGTCGAGCTCGTCTCGTCCTTCAGCGCGAGCCCGCGCTCGCCGTAGAACTTGCGGCGAAGCGCGACGAAAGTCGCGTCGTTGGTGAGGTTGAGCATGGGCCAGTATTTCGAATCGAGAGTCACCTTATTGGCGAGCTCGGCGTCGTCTGGCTTCGTGGGCGTGGCGATGGGGGTGGTTGCGCTCATGGTGCGGCGCAATATATATGGGTCATCCCCCTGCTTCAAGTACTAATCTAGTTTGGTCGTGTAATTTAGTTAAAAACATTCGATTTTAGACTGATCTCTTTTTGAAGATTGACGAGATTAATTACAACATATTGATATAACTAGTATTATTGCACTGTCCCGACAGAATCTCCGACTAAGATAATCTGACGCTTTACATCGGATTTTACTGGCGCAAATGCCGTCGCCACGATAAATAACGCGCCAACTCAATTTAACCCCAATGAGTAGGTATATGACGCAGACGTTCACGCACCTTCGCCACCACGTTGCCCACGACGATCTTTGGTTTTCGATCCGCGCCAAGCATTATGCGGACGGCAAACTGATCGAAGTGAAAGATCCCTCGGCGAGTGGCGCTTCCGAAACCCTGACTCATCTCGTCCCGATGCCGTACTGCGAGAAGCGCGTCGAGGGCACCGTGCTGACGAGCCCCGTGAGCTTCTTCTCACCCGGCATCGCGACGGCCGACCAGTGGACGCCGGGCGAATGGCGCGGCCTGTTCAAGGCGCTGCGCTCCTATAAGAAGTGGACGATCGCGCGTTTCACCATGCTCACCGATCAGCAAGCCAGCATTCTCGAGCGCCACGCCGCCGAAGGCGGGCTGCTCACGTGGTCGACTCCCGAAAAGTTCTGGATCATCTCGGGCAAGCAGACCTTCGACGCGTATCTCAAGACGCGCAGCTCGAAGTTCAACGCCAACCAGCGCCGCTGCAAGCGCCACATGGACACGAAGGGCTTCACGTACTCGCACGACCTCGACTTCGACCAGATCGTGAAAGCGTACCTTTCGCGCCAGGGCCACATCTCTTCCGACAAGCATCCCGACGACTACTCGATCCGCCCGCAGTTCCACGCGTTCCTGAAAGAGCTTCGCGAAGCCTACAAGGCCGACGGCCGCTGGTACGAGTGCGGCGTCCTCGACGACAAGGGCGAGCTCGCGGCGTTCGTGCTGAGCTTCCGCGACAAGGAAGGCGTGTTCTACTGCTTCCAGACCTGCCACAACCCCGAGTACC
>JACQAX010000439.1 GCA_016194795.1 Deltaproteobacteria bacterium
AGAGCGTGGACATATCAAGCCCCGCAGGCGGCGGGAAGTATACGCAGTTCGTGAAGCAGATCATCAATGCTGAGCGCGAACCGGTTCGCCTTATCGAAGCTCGCAAGGTCAAGGAGAACGAGAAGCTCAAGCTCGTGCAGGAGTTCGCCGGCAAGGTGCGCAAGCTTCCGGAAGTTCTCCAGACGCTCGAGAACTTCAGGAAGTTCCGCGAGCTGAAAGCCGACCTCCCGCCCGGGGCGAAAGACCTGCTCGACGTCTCGCTCGACAAGGATCGCGCCGAGCCGGGCGAGTACCAGATCGAGGTCACGCAGCTCGCCGGCAAGCACTCGATGATCTCGGACGGCTACGAGAGCGCCGACGACGAGATCGGCATCGGTTACTTCACCTACGAGTTGCCGAACGGCGACACGAAGAGCACGTGGGTGGGCCCGGGCTCGAACACGCTGCGCGGGCTCGTGGCCGCGATCAACGGATCGAAAGGCATCGGCGTGCAGGCCTCGATCGTCAACGACGGGGGCGGCGGCGACCGCCCTTGGCGCGTCGTCGTGCAAGGCAAGAAGTCGGGCGTCGACAACGACATGGCTTACCCCGACTTCTACTTCCTCGACGGCGACTTCCGGTTCTACGTCGACGACGAGCGCGACGCGCAGAACGCGATCATCAAGTTCAACGGCTTCGAGATCATGTCGCAGGCCAACAAGTTCGAGCTGCTGCCCGGCGTGACGCTGGACCTGAAAGCCGCCAAGGAAGACTACGAGTTCACCCTGAACATCACCGAAGACTTGCCGAAGATGGCCGCCAAGATCAAGGCGCTCGTCGACGCGATCAACGGCGTGCTCGAGTTCGTCAACAAGCAGAACAAGCTCGACGCCCAGTCGGACACGAGCAAGACCCTCGGCGGCGACACCGCCCTGCTCACGATCGAAGCGCGCCTGCGGCGCCTGGTGCTCCAGAACTTCAACGTCGACGAGGACGACGAGGACGCCATGATGCGCGTCTCGGACGTCGGCATCCAGTTCGAGAAGACCGGCTTGCTCACTTTCAAGGAGGACAAGTTCAAGAAGATGATCGACACCGACTTCGACCGGATCTCCTCCCTTTTCGCCGGCGAGGGGAACTTCGTCGACCAGATCAAGTTTCTCACGACGGGCTTCCTGCAGCCCGACACCGGAACCGTCTCGGTGCGCGAGAAGGGCATTCGCGACCGCATCAAGGCGATGGACGACCAGGTGGCGATGAAGGAACGCAACCTCGAACGGCGCGAGCAGTCGCTCAAGCGACAGTTCGCGCAGCTCGAGGGGCTGATGAGCAGCATGCAAGGCCAGCAGCAGTACCTGCAGCAGACGATGGGCAGCGCGAGCCTGCTGCCGGGCGGATGAGCGTAAACGAGTGAACATGAACGGGGGACATGAATGAGTAACAATTACGGCCTGAACAAGTACAAGCAGACTTCGGTGACCACGGCGAGCCGCGGTCAGGTGCTGCTGATGCTGTACGAGGGAGCGATCAAGTTCTGTCGGATCGCGATCGATGCCACGCAAAAGAAGGATCTCGCCGAGAAGGGCAAGTACATCCTGAAGGTCCAGGACATCATCAACGAGCTGGTCGTCACGCTCGACCACAACGTGGGCGGCAACCTGAGCAAGGAGCTCGAGCGGCTCTATAACTACATGATCGAGCAGATCACCGAGGCCAACATCAAGAACGACGTGAAGCCGCTGCAGACCACCCTGAAGCTGCTCGAAACGCTGTACGAAGGCTGGGCGGCGGCCGTGAACCAGGTGAACAAGCAGGGCGGCGAGGCCGCGGCGCAGGCGGCCACCGCCGCCGCGGCGAGCGCGGCGAACGCGACGCGCCCGCCGGGCAAAACCGATCCGAAGGGAGCGAAGTGATGGAAACGATACTCGGTCTGCTGGAACGCAAGAACCTCTGCTTCAGGAGCTTCAACAAGCTCTGTTTCGACTTTCTCGCCGAGATCGCGAAGGGCGAGACCCGCGGGCTCGAGGAGTTCCAGCGCAAGCGCGAGAGCCTGATCAAGGTGCTCGAGCAGCTCGAGTTCGAGGTGAACCACTGCCTGCGCGAGATGGGAACGGATCCGGCGATCGCGCGCGAGGAGCGCTCGCGCGTCGAGGGCTTCCTGCGCGAGAAGGACGCGCTGGTGAAGTCGATCGTCGACCTGGATCTTCAGATCCTCGCGCACATCGACCGCATCAAGGACGAAACCATACACAAGCTGCAGTCCTTGCAAAGCGGCCGCAAGACCGTGAACGCCTACCGTTCGCCGCTCGACTCGGTCGAAGCCGCCGAGGGAACGAAGATTCTGGATCATGAAGCCTAATTGTTGACCGTCCCGCTGGGTCGTTGCTATACTCGACACTCGCGAGGGGGATAATGGAATGTCCGCTGAAGTCGAGCTCGTAAAAAAACTGGTCAGCAGCGATCTCATGGTGGCCGCCGTCGAGATCCCGAGCAACCACAAGAGCAAGCCGCTCGTCGTCGACGACCTCGAAGAGGTGCTCGCGCGCTTCGACTACCAGCTCGCCCGCAACATTTACCAGGTGCTCATCCGCAAAGGCACGACGATCCCCAAGGGACTGGCCGGCCTCGCGCGCACCTACGACAAGGAAGGCGACGCCGAGAAGGCGATACGCTGCTACCAGGAGGCGATCGCGTACTCGTCGGAATACCCGTTCTACCAGGCGCTCGCCGCGCTCCAGATCCGCGCCGGCAGCGACGACCAGGCGGCGCAGACGCTCCTTCACGCTCTCGGTCTCGCGGCGCTCGACGACGAGCAGCGCTTCGATCTCCACAAGTCGCTGGGCAACAGCTACACGCGTCTCGGCGAGTACGCCAAGGCCGAGCATCATTACAGGAAGGCCTACGAGCTCAACTCGAAGTCGGACATCCTCCAAGTGAACGTCGGAAGCCTCGCGCTCCAGAAGTCGGATCTCGAGGCCGCGCAGAAGCACTTCCAGCGCGCGCTCGAGCTCAACCCGGGCAACGACAAGGCCATCAGCGGGATGGGAATGGTTTACCTGGGCAAAAACAGCCTGGCGAAGGCCTACGAGCATTTCGTGAAGAGCCTGCGCCTCAACCTCAATAATCTCGGGGCCATCTACAACCTCGTGAAGTGCGCTTACGAGCTCAAGCGCTTCGACGAGGCCTCCGAGCTGCTCCGGCGCTACATCGAGCTGAACCCGGTCAATACCAACATCCTATACAGTTACGCCGGGATTCTCTATCATCAGGGCAGGCACGAGCAGGCGCTCGCCCAGACGAGGAAAATCCTCGAGGCGAACCCGGCTCACGCGGGAGCGAAAGAGCTCATGGAGCTCGCCCAGGCGAAGCTCGCTTGAGCGGGACCGGCACATTTCCCAAGGAAGGGTCATGCATGGAAGACAAAAAAAGCGATCTCGACTCGTTGGTTGAGGGCATCGACAAGCAGCTCCTGCTGAAGCTCCTCGATTCGCTCATCGCAGAGCAGAACATCGCCACGCCGACGGAAGGATGAGCCGATGAAAATCATCATCATCCAGCTGGCGCGACTCGGAGACGTGATCCAGACGCTGCCGACCGTTCAGGGCCTCAAGAAGCAGCATCCCGGCTGCGAGATCACCCTCGTCACGCGGACCACTTTCGCCGACGCCGCGAGAATCTGTCCACATGTGGATAAGCTCGTCGAATTTCCGACGGCCGACGTGCTCGGCCCCTGCTTCAATGCGTCACCGGACAAGGGCGAGTCGTTCACCCGCCTGGCCGGCTGGATCGCCGAGAACTTCCTGGGCACGAAGTACGATCTGCTGCTGAATCTCACCTTCTCGCCCTCGAGCGCGTATCTTTCGACGCTCATCGACGCGGCGGAACGGCGTGGAATAGTGGCGACGAAAGACGCCTTCGGCGGCCCGTACGTCATCCACGATCCCTGGAGCCAGTATTTCTTCGCTCAGGTCGTCGAGCACAACATCAACATCATCCACCTCAACGATCTCTTCATGCGCATCGCGGGCGTGGGCCCCGGCGCCTGGCCGCTCGACATCGTCGAGCCGCGCCCCGAATACGCGCCGCCGGCGAAAGCCGAGGGCACGATGCGCATCGGCATCCAGCTTACGGCGAGCACCGACGACAAGACTCTCAACTATAAAGTCTGGGCCGAGATCTGCCGCGTGCTGCTCTCGGTGCACGAGACGGCCGAGCTCGTGTTTTTCGGCGCGACGAAGGATCTCGATGCCATCCGCGCGGTGGTCGAAGAGGTCGTGGCGATCGCCCCGGGTCTCGTCCCTGGCCGCTGCCACGTTCCCGCGAGCCGCGTGCGCTTCCACGAGAACGTGCCCTGGATCCGCTCGTGCGACTGGATCGTCGCACCCGACACCGCGATCGTGCATCTGGCCTCGGCCTGCGGCACGAAGGTGATCGAGATTCCGGTCGGCCGGGTTCGCCCCGAAGAGACGGGCCCGTACGGCGAAGGCCACTTCGTCGTCTTTCCCGTGCGCGCGGACGGCCAGCAGCTCGCCTTCGAAGTCGCGGGGATCGTCGGCGGCCAGACGGCCTCGAGCGCCGTGGCCCAGGCGCGTACCAGGCTCACCCCGACCACGATGGGCGTGCCACGCAACGAGATGGTCGCGTACAATTTCGTCTCCGACGAGGTGTCGAACTTCTTCATGCAGGCGTACTACCTCGTGGCCGAGTTCCGCTGCGGCGGCCGCCAGGAGGACATCGCGGTGCCGAAGATCGGCGATCCCGGCCAGCCCACCGCGCTGGATCGCCTGGTCAATTGCTATGACGCCCTCTGCACCATGAGGCGCCTGGCCGAGTTCGGCCAGCACCATTGCCTCAAGATGCTGGAAAACATCGACGACAACGCCATGCTCAAGACCGAGATGGAAAAGCTTGCCGAGATCGAAACGCTCCTGGCCAAGATGCAGAATTCAGTTCCCTTAGTGAAACCGCTCATCGATACTTGGAAGGTGGCGAAGGACGTCGCCTACTCCCCGGCCACCGAGCTGGGGCAGATAGAAGACATCCTCGCGCTGACGGAAGGCTGCTATCGCGAGCTCGCGCAAAATATCGATATCGTACAGCAACTTCTGCAGACGGCCGTCGAGGCCGCGCAAGGCAAGATCCAGGCGAAGCAAACGGAGTTCGTGAAGCCCGGAAATAAGCGTCCCGAAGAAGTGACCTCATAAGACTAAGGAGAAGGTATTATGATGACTGGCAAGATGATCAAGATCAACGGCGTCGAAGAGTCGTTCCCCGCCGACGCGACGATGTTCGAGGAGTTCATCGACGGCTTGAGCAAGAAGCTGAGCGCTGAGCGCCGGGTGATCTCTTGCATCAAGATCGACGGGCAGGAGCTCTCGGAAGATGCCGAGAAGCAGCTCAAGACGATGCCGCTCGAGCAGATGGGCCAGATCGAAGTCGAGACCGCCAACCCGGCTGACCTCGCCTTCCAGACTCTCAACACCCTCGACCAGTACATCGACCGCCTCGTCGCGAGCATCCAGCGCGCGGCCGCGCACTATCGCGGCAAGAATCTCATCGCCGGCGACGCCTACTTCGCCAAGTCGATCGACGGGCTCGACCTCTTCGTGCAGACGATCGGCGGCGTGAAGCTCGCGCTGCGCATCGGCCTCAACACGCAGATCGCGCTCGCCGAAGCCGAGCTCATCAGCGTGATGAACGACCTGCTCGACGCCAAACGCCAGAACAACTACCTCTACATGGCCGAGCTGCTCGAGAAAGAGCTCACCCAGAACCTGGGCGAGTGGAAGACCACCGTCTTCCCGTTGATCAGGACGCTGACCTCTTCATAAGGCCTCGGCCCTCGCCTGCATCGGCCGGTAGTAGAAAACGCTTTCCTGCGAGCGCCCGACGGTCGCGAGCTCGCGGGTCATCTCTTTCACGAGGTCCTTCGTCACGCGCTTCGAGCGCAGCAGCGACGGCGCGCCGCTCAACAATAATTCGGTCCAGTAGCGGATGAACTCGGCGCGCTGCTTGGGCGCGCGCGAGTCGAAGTGGAACTCGACCATCTCGGTCCTGATGTTCTGGAAGCCGGCCTTCAGGAGCAGGTTGCCCAGCTTGGCGCCGACGAACGGGTCGCCCTTCATCTTCATCTGCTGCTCGTTGAACTCGAACCAGTACTTCAGCGTCGCCGGGCTGTACGGCTCGAGGAAGAGCGAGGCGTTGTGGACCTCGGTGCAATAGACCACCGCGCCCGGCTTGAGCACGCGCAGCGTTTCCTTGAGGATGGCCAGCGGGTCGGGCACGTGCTCGAGGATCCAGCAGAAGAAGGCGCCGTCGAAGGTGGCGTCGCCGAACTTCGTCTTCGACGCGTCCTCGCAGCGAAGGTCGACGCGCCCGGCGCGAATCTCGCGCGCGAGGAAGCGGCGGCCCTGCGCGACCTGCTTGGCGGACGCGTCGATGCCGGTGATGTTGAGGTGCGGGAAGCGCTTCAGCAAGATGGACGTCTGGGCACCGACGCCGCAGCCGACCTCGAGCAGGTTCGTCACCCGCTTGAATTCGATGTTCTCGTAGATCCAGGGCTCGAGGAACCCGGCCTGCGTGTAGAGGCGCTGCTGCTCCTTGTTCGAGAAGCCGTGCAGGTAACCCTTGCGCGACATCTTACACCAGGCTCGTCGCGGGCCTGGTGGGAGCCAGGTCGCGGTGGCGGCTGCTCACCACCAAGGTGCGGCCGTCGAGCGAGGCGTCGGCCGTCGCCTCGATACGGAAGCCGTTCACCGCGCTCACCTCCTGCAGGCCGTCCACGTGCATCCTCTTTTTCGAGAAGTCGGCGTGGAGCTTCGCCTTGGCGCGCGCGTCGTCGAAACTTTCGGCGACGACGAAGAAGTTCGTGTGCGACTCGAAGACGCCTTCGGCGACCTCGAGATCGTAGAATCCGCAGTGAACCAGGTACAACTTCATTTCTTCCCTCTCTTCGAGCGCAGAAAGTCGAGGCGCTCGCGAATCTGTTTTTCGAGCCCGGTATCCTTGGGCTCGTAGTAATGCCGGTCTTTGAGCTCGTCGGGCAGGTTCGTCATGCCCGTCACGGCGCCGTCGTAGTCGTGGGCGTACTTGTAGCCGCTCCCGTAGCCGAGCCCCTTCATGAGCTTCGTCGGCGCGTTGCGGATGTGCAGCGGAACCTCGAGGTTGCCGTGCTCGCGCACGTCGGAGAAAGCCGCTTCGATGCCGGCGTAGGACGCGTTGCTCTTCGGCGCGCAGGCGAGATAGGTCACCGCCTGCGCCAGGCTGATGCGCGCCTCGGGCATGCCGACGAAGTCGACGGCGTCGCGGACGTTCAAAGCCACTTGCAGCGCGCGCGGGTCGGCGTTGCTGACGTCTTCCGACGCGAAGATCACCATGCGGCGGGCGATGAAGAGCGGATCCTCACCCGACTCGAGCATGCGGGCGCAGTAGTAGAGCGCGGCGTCGGGGTCGCTGTCGCGCAGCGATTTGATGAACGCCGAGATCGTGTTGTAGTGCTCCTCGCCGGTCGCGTCGTAGCGCATCGTGCGCGAGCCGAGCGCGCGGGTGAGCGTCTCGCGGCCTTCGGCGCCCTCGAGCTTCGCCTTGCCTTTCAGGGAGTGGACGTAATCGCCCACGCGCTCGAGCAGCGTGAGCGCGCGGCGGCCGTCGCCGTTGGCGAGCCGGACGATCTCGTCGAGCCATTCCGCCGGCAACGTGAGCTTGTAGCCCGCCAGGCCATACGCCGCGTCGGTCAGCGCGCGCTCCACGATCGCGCGGACGTCCTCGTCGGCGAGCGGCTTGAGCACGAAGACCGGCGCGCGCGAAAGCAGCGCCGAGTTCAGCTCGAAGCTCGGGTTCTCGGTGGTGGCGCCGATCAGCGTGACGGTGCCGTCCTCGACGTAGGGCAGAAGCGCGTCCTGCTGCGACTTGTTGAAGCGGTGGATCTCGTCGACGAAGAGGATCGTCTTCCTGCCCGAGATGCGCAGCAGCTCTTTCGCGCGCGCGACGGCCTCCTTGATGTCTTTCACGCCCGACATCACCGCCGAGAGGGCGATGAACTCGCGCTCGGTGTGCTCGGCGACGATTCGCGCGAGCGTCGTCTTGCCCGTGCCGGGCGGCCCCCACAGGATGAACGAGTGCACGCGGTCTTCTTCGATGGAGCGACGGAGCGGAGAGCCCGCGCCCACGAGCGCGTCCTGTCCGCGGAACTCCTCGAGCCGGCGAGGGCGCATGCGTTCGGCCAGCGGGCCACCACGAGCAGCGGCGGCCCCATCGGATTTCGAGGTCGTCGGAACGGTCGAAAAGAGCGTGGGTTCCTCAGACATGAATGTGTATTAGTTTCGCGGATCTAGCTTGTCAAATCTGATTTGGCCGCATTTGGTTGAAGCGGCGACCAGGCGGTGTTATGACGCAATGCATCAATCTCTAAGTTTGGAGCGTTTTCGCATGTTTCTGCAGATCCTCATGGGACTCGTGTTTCTCGGCCTTGTCGCCGCCCAGGCCTTCGCCGGCGGTCCGGTGCCGATGGAGCACTTCTATTCGGGCGTGGCCAAGCGCACCGGCCTCTCGATCGAAGAGGTTCGCGAATATGCCATCGAGAGCATCCGCGAAACGGGCAACTATACCCACGAAGAGCTCGAGCGCATCGGCAAGGGCGAGTTCGAGCTGCTTCCGCAGACGAAACGCAACGAGCTCATCAAGCTCATCCAGCACAGCGCGACCTTCCGTGTACGCACCGGCCTCGAGGGCATCCGCATCGCCGAGATCGAAACCGGCGCGGGTCGCGAGTTCGACACTTACCGGTCGAACCCCGAGGGCTCTTTCCGGCACGCCATGTCCTTCGTCGAGGCCAGTCACCTCAAGCTCGAGGCGAACATGATGCTCATCGAAGCGCTCGGAAAGCGCGCGCGCGCCGGAGACGAAGCGGCCAAGAAGCGGCTCGAGCAGGCGCACAAGGACCAGGTCGCGCTCCACAACGAGATCCGCGAGAACGCCAACCAGCTGTACTTCGCGACGACGGCTTTCCTTTCGAGCCGGAAGATCCCCTTCCGCATGCAGGCCGTCAATGGTCGCGCTTTGATCGTCATTCTTCGCGAGTCGGCTTCGCCGGAGCTCCAGCGCGAGCTCGACTACGAGCTCGGCCAGCAGCTGGCGCACGACCAGGAGATCATCCGCCGTCCGGCGATCGTCATTGACGCCAATATGATCCCGGAAACCAGCCTCCTCGTCCGCGAAGCCTCGTTATTCTTCCTGGGCAAAGACTTCCTGCGCCGCATCAAGTAGGCTTTCGAATTGACGAAGACGCGGCAGGCAAATAGTTAAAGCTATAATGCCCGCCACGAAAAAACCCACGAAGGCCGCCATCAAGGCGGTCGGCATCGTCGTCAAGCACCGCGTCCCCGAAGCGCACAAGCTCGCGCTCGAAGCCCAGGCTTATCTCGAGAAAAAAGGCAAGACGGTCCACTTCGAGGGGGATGAGGCGCACGACACGATCATCAAGAAGTCGGACCTCGTGCTCGTGCTCGGCGGCGACGGAACTTTTCTGAGCGTCGCAAGGCGGATGATCGCTCGCAGCATCCCGATTCTCGGCGTGAACATGGGTCAGCTCGGGTTTCTCACCGAGGTGAAAAGGCCGAGCTGTTCACGGCGCTCGATGCCGCGCTCAAAGGCCGGCTCGCCGTGAGCGAGCGGACGATGATCGAATGCACGCACCTGCGCAAGGACAAGCGGCTTTCGAAAACGGTCGTTGTCAACGACATCGTCGTGAGCCGCGGCGCGATCGCGCGAATCTTCGACATGCAGGTGCTCGTCGACAGCATGCTCGTCGCCAACATCAAGGCCGACGGCCTGATCGTCTCGACGCCCACCGGCTCGACGGCCTACTGCCTGGCCGCGGGCGGCCCGATCATCTCTCCCGACGTCGCCGCGATGGAGATCGCCCCGATCTGCCCGCACTCGCTGACGCTGCGTCCGCTCATCATTCCCGACACTTCCGAGATCGCGATCATCCCCCAGTACAAGAGCGGGACCGTCATCCTCACCCTCGATGGGCAGAGCAGCGTCGAGCTTCGTTCGGGCGACATCCTGCGCGTCACGAAATACGACCGTCACCCCCTTCGGGTGCTGCGCTCGCCGGAGCGCGACTACTATTCGCTCTTGCGGGAAAAGCTGAAATACGGTTACCGTGATTAATCAGATTAGGGGAAAAAATGCTGCGACTCCTGCGAATCCGCAACTTCGCGATCATTGACGAGCTCGAGCTCGAGTTCCATTCCGGCTTCAACGCCATCACCGGCGAAACGGGCGCCGGCAAGTCGATCATCCTGGACGCGGTGGGCCTGATTCTCGGCAATCGGGCCAACGCCGACGTCATTCGCGCGGGCTCGGACGAGGCGACCGTCGAGGCGCTCTTCGACGTCGGCCAGAACGAGTACCTCGAGCGCAAGCTCCACGCGCACGGGCTCGATGCCTCGCGCGGCGAGGCCGAGTTCGTCATCAAGCGCACGGTCCATCGCAACGGCAAGAACAAGATCTTCTTCAACGGCGAGCTCGTCACGCTCTCGCAGCTCGCGGACATCTGCGAGAACCTGGTCGACCTTTGCTCGCAGCACGAGCACCAGAGCCTCTCGAAGCCGGCCTTCCAGCTCGACCTGCTCGACCGCTACGGCGGGCTCCAGGACAAACGGCGCGAGGTGCGCGAGCTGTTCTCGGCGCTGCGCTCGCGCGAGAACGAGCTGAACGCCCTGGGCGGCGACGAGAGCGAGCGCGCCCGCACCGAGGACTACCTGCGCTTCCAGCTGACCGAGATCGACGAGTTCGGGCCCGAATCAGGTGAAGAAGAACGCCTCGTCGTCGAACGGCGGCGCCTGCTGAACTCGACGCAGCTCATGGATGCGACCAACCAGACGCTCCAGTTTCTGGGC
>JACQAX010000440.1 GCA_016194795.1 Deltaproteobacteria bacterium
GATCTGGAACATCTTGTTCACGCCGCCCGCGTAGACGCCGACGTGCTGGCCGCGGAAGCTCGGCTGGAAGATGAGCGTGTCACCGGCCTTTTCGGGACGCATCAGGAAGCTCTGCGTGTGCGCGCCGAAGATCGCGTCGATGCCGCCGACCGCCTTGGCGAGCTCCAGGTCCTTGTCGAGGCCTTCGTGGGTGAGCGCGAAGACGAGGTCGGCTTTTCCGCGCAGCTCGGAGCCGATCGCCTTCGCCTCGGCGAGGTGGTCTTTCGCGACGACCTCGGGCGGGAGCGGCAGGCTCTCGTCGTACAAGCCGAAGAGCGCCACCTTCTTGCCGCCCTTGACGAGGATGACCGACGGCTCGAGCAGGCGCTTGCCGTTGTCCTTGCGGTAGAGGTTGGCCGAGAGGATCTTGAAGCGCGCCTCGGCGGCGAGCTTCTGGAACGCGTCGAGGCCGTTGGCGAAGTCGAGCTCGCCGGGCGTCATCGCCTCGACGCCGAGGGCGTTGGTCGCCTTGAGCAGCACGCGCGCCTGGTAGTTCCATTGCTTCTCGAGGAACGGCGGCACCGGGGCCGACTGGTAAAAGAGGTCGCCGCTGTCGATCGAAAGCTTTTCGCCCGGCACCTTCTCGAGCAGGAAGTTGTAGCGCCGGTCGATGCCGCCCGTCGGGTTGCTGCGGCAGCCGCAGGGCTCGATCTCGCCGTCGATGTTGGCCGTGTACACGATGCTCACGCCCGGGATGAAGTCGGGGCCGTGAAAGCCGGTGTCGTCGTCGGTTGTCTGGCTGGACGAGCAGGAGGCAAGCGCGAGAGCCGACAGGGCCGTCATGGCTCTATGGGCGAATTTTGATTTCGTCACGTTAGGCTCTTATTCCTTCACTCTGGCCCGGGCCTTCTTGGCTTCGGGGGTTTTGGGATAGCGTTCGACGAGCTCGCTGAAAAAGCCGCGCGCTTCCTTGTTCATGTTCAGGTGCGCGAACGCGAGGCCGATGCGGTACAGGCTCGCCGGGATGCGAGCCGACTTGGACGACGACTTCTGCACCTCGGAGTACTCGAGGATGGCGTTCTTGTAATCCTTCTTGCAGTAAAGGGCCTCGCCCATCCCGTAGTGGACTTCGGCGGCGTCCTTGCCCTTGAGCGAGCGCTTGCCCAGGCTCCGGAACTTCTCCTCGGCCTCGTCGCATTTCTTCTCGGCGACGAGCTGCAGGCCCTGGGTGATCGCGTCCCCGGCGGGCACCGCGGCTTCGCGCGCCGACGTCTCGGCGGCGGCGTGCTTGTCCTTGATCGCCTTGAGCTCGGCCAGCACGAGCAGCTGGTTCTTCTCGAGCTCGCCGACGCGCGCGTCGAGCCTCGTCGTGTAATCCTTGAGCTCGGTGGCGGTCTGCGCGAAGTTCTGCCCGCGCTGGTTGTGGTCGAGCTCCTCGACTTTGCCCGAGATGCGCGTGACCTCGTTTTTGATCTCTTCGAGCTCGGCACGCGATCCGCGACCGACGGGCTTGCCGCCGCTGTCGGAGTCGTCGCTCTGGTCGGCCTCGGCGCCCTGGCCCTTGATCTGCGAACGGGTTTTGAGGCAGGCCGACTGGCTCACCGCCAGCAGCGCGATCAGCACGTACATCAGATTTTTATGGAGCTTCATTCTTTTTCTTCTCCTCGCTCGGCTTCGATTTCTTCTCGTCGTCGTCGTCAGACGGCGGATCTCCGAGAGTGTCGATCTTCTGGCCCTTCAAATCGTCGATCGGCTTGGCTTCCATGTCGTCGTAGCCGCTCTTCACCTTGTTGCCGTTGGTACCCAGCTCCTGCATCGCTCCCTTGGAGCCCGAGCTCTCGTAAAGGTCGCCGATCGGCTTGGCCGACATGTCCTTGATCGGTCCTCCAACTTTATCCGGTTTCTCGTAGAGGCGCATATCGTAATTCGTGACGCCCTTGTACGGGTTCAGGTTGGGTGTCGAGCCGAGGTCGGTCGTGCCGCCGCCGCCGGGGGGCAGGCCGCTGCTCGCGCCGCCGGGCAGCTCGCTCGTGACGGTCGGTTTTTGTTTCTCGGGAGTGGCCGGACCCGTGGGGCCACCCGGCTTGGTCGGCGGCGTCGGGGTCGCGGGGGGCGTACCGGCGGGCACGTCCTTGAACGCGCTGTCGGCGTCGGGCGTGCCGCCTTCGGGGCTTCCAACCTTGCCTCCGACCTCAGGGGTCGCGCCGCCCATTCGATAAGCTTCGAACTCGGCCTGCTCGGCAAGTCGCGTCGCGCGCAGCGCGTGGTCGCGGGAGTCGCTGAAGTTCTTCAGGCGATAGTCGCGCTTCGCCTTGAACATGTTGTCTTGGGCCGCTCGAAAAAGCTCGGGTACGAGCGAGTCGGCGTTGAGATCCTTGGCGGCCTTGATGGCGATCTCGGCGTTGGACATTTCCTGGTTGGGACGGGTGGCGGTCAGCGAGCAGGAGCTGCTCGTCCCGCCACCCATCAGCACTACGATCGTGAAAGCAACTGTCCGGAGCTGCTTTTCAGATATCACTTTTCAGTAATGCGAAAGTTCGCGCGGCGGTTCTTGGACCAGGCGCTGTCGTCATGGCCCTGGTCTACCGGCTTCTCTTTGCCGTACGAGATCGTCGAGACGCGGTCGGCGCCGACGCCCTGGTCGACCATGAAGGCCTTGGCGGCGTTCGCGCGGCGTTCGCCAAGCGCGATGTTGTACTGAATACCGCCGCGCTCGTCGCAGTGGCCTTCGATCTGGACCTTGAGGTTGGTCTTATCCTTGAGGATCGAAGCGTTGTGCTTGAGCGTGCTCTTGGCGCTGCCGTCGAGCACCGACGAGTCGTAAGCGTAATGAACGGTCTCGAGGCCCATCGCCTTGCCCGAGTCGCTGTCCGCGAGGTCCGACGAGATGTCGGCGTTGGTCGCCTCGGGCGTCGTGGTCTCGGTCGCGGTTTTCTTCTGAGCGCAGGCGCCCATCGCAAACGCGAAGACAAGCGCGACGAGAACGGTAAGCAAACGGGATGCGGTCTTCATTATTGATGCCTCCTAAGTGAGATGTGTTCTTTTATGAAAAAGTACCACTAGCCAGTCAGCAGTGCAATGGCAAGTATCGGAAATGCAAAGAAGAAAACGGCAAGACAGTAGCCCATGATGTCGCGCGCCTTGAGACCCATGATGCTTAGAAGCGGGATCGCCCAGAAGGGTTGGAACATGTTTCCGACCATGTTCCCGTACGCGATGCCCATGGTGGTCAGGCCCACCGGCGCGCCGAGCGTTTTTGCCGCCTGGAGCATCACGGGTCCTTCGACCGCCCACTCGCCGCCACCCGAGGGCACGAAAAACTTTGTTACGATGCTGGCGATATAGGCGAAGAACGGGAGCGTGCGCCCATCGGCGAACTGGACGAAGACGTTCGCGATCTCGTGGCCGAGGCCCGAGTCGCGCATCATCCCCATGATGCCGCCGTAGAACGGGAACTGGAGAATGATTCCCGACGTGCCTCGCACCGACTGCGAGATCGCGCGCGCGTATCCGATCGGGTTGCGATGGAGCAGCAGCCCGACCATCAGGAACAGGAAGTTCACGACGTTGTGGTTGAGGTTCAGGCCCTCGCGTCGAAAGTACTGCAGAAGCAGGACGATGCCCATCGTGCCGACAATGAAATTAGTCAGGTAACTCCGTTCGAGCTTTTCAGCGAACGTCTTCGCCTTCTCCTCGGAGAGCTGGGGGCGGGGGCCCGCGTTCAAATCCACATCAAATTGGTCAACAGTTCTGATGTTGCGACGTGGGAGCAGGTTCATGACGACGAAGGGGATGACCGCCGCCAGCGCCAGGCAAGCAATGATGTTCTTGGTAAGAAAAATGGTCTGGGAGAGCGGGATGAGGCCGATCTCCTTGAAGAGAAAATGTCCGGGCGTGTTGATGAGCAGCGGCGCCGACGCCGTCGTGCCGGCGTGCCAGAGCAGCATGCTCATGTAAGCCGCCGCGCCGATCACGGGATAGTGGAGCGTGACCTTGCGCGCATGCAGCGACTTGGCCAGCTCGCGGCCGGCGAGGCTCGCCATGACGAGACCGAAGCCCCAGTGCAGCCAGCCGAGCAGCACCGAGAAAACGGTGAGCAGGAAGACGCCGGAGCGGGCGGTACGGGGAATCTTGCAGATTTTTTTTATGAATCGATGGACGAGCACGGACTCGGCGATCGCCTCGCCCGTGACCACGATGAGCACCATCTGCATGCCGAAGCTGAGCAGCTCCCAGAAGCCGGCGTTCCACGCGCTGAGCAGCTCGTGCGGTCGCGTCGGCGTGAACCACGCCGCCAACCCGAAGGTCGCGAACGTCAGCAGCAGGACGAGAACGAACGGATCAGGCATGTAGCTTCGGACGATGCGTTCGCAGGTGACGCCGAGTTTTTCGAGCATGATTCAAAAAGATGGCCCGCAAGTTGCTGAATGGCAAGCCAGGAGGTTCGATTTGTATGTCTGATTTCAATCGTGTGATCCTACTCGGCCGCATCGGAAACGACCTGGAGCTGAAGCAGTCGGCGCAGGGAAAACCGTATCTCAAGCTCTCCCTCGCCACCAACTTCGTCCGCTCGGGCGAGGAGAAAACCACGCACTGGCACCGCGTGATGGTCTTCGGCAACCAGGCCGAGATCTGCGCCACCTATCTGAAGAAAGGCTCGCAGGTGATGATCGAGGGCTACCTCGAGGCGCGCACCTGGCAGGATGGGGAGGGCAAGAAGATGAGCTCGACGAGCGTCATCGCCAACCGCGTGCAGTTCCTGGGCGGGCGGCAGGCGGCGGATCTCGAGCCCGTTTCGGAAGAGCGGCTCGCGGCGGCCGGCTGACGGCGGCCGTTCTCACTGGTGTTACCGGAGGAGCCCGCGCCGCGCCCGTCGCGCCGCGGGCTCTTTTTTCGGGGCATGTCGCGCGGCGATGCGCTACAACCGTCGCATGCACTTTCTGCGGCGCCCTTTCGCTTTCCCCGCCGAGCTCGACCGCGCGCTTCAGCGGCATTTTTTCGGCGGCGCCGAGCCATCCCCGGCGGCGTTGAAGCCGCTCGCCCGCTCGCTCGAGCAGCTTTGGCCGCAGCTCGCGCGCGAGCGCGGGCAGCGCGCGTCGAAGCACTATTCGGGGGCGCGTCCCTCGGCCGAGGCGTACGCCGCCTATTATCTTCCGGCCAACGCGATGAAGCTTCCGCTCGTGCTCGAGGAGGCGCGCGTCTTCGGCCTTTCGATCGGCGCGCCGGCGGGCACGCGCACGCGGTGGCTCGACGTGGGCTCGGGGCCCGGCACCGCTTACTGGGGGCTCGCCTGGTGGGCGCGCTGCCGCGGCTTCGACGTCGAGCTCAGCGGGCTGGAGCAGTCGCCGGAGTTCGTGGCCCTCGCGGGCGCGCTCGCGCGCGCGCTCACCGCCGAGCTTGCGGCCGGCCAGCCGGCGCCGCGCTGGGACGTTTTCAGGCACGGCGGCGGGAAGGGCGCCTCGCTCGTCGACCGGATCGCCGCGTCGAAGCCCCACGTCGTGAGCATGATGAACAGCATCGGCGAGATGGCGCCGGACGGCGCCGAGCGCGGCGCGTGGATCGGCGAGGTGGCCGGCGCGCTCGCGGCGGCCGCGCGCTCCGACGGCGCGCCTCGCTGGCTCGTCGTCGTCGAGCCGGGTTCGAAGGCGGCGACGCGCGAGCTGCTCGAGCTGCGCGAGTCGCTGCGCTCGCGCGAGGACGCGCGGATCTGGTTGCCGTGCCTGAGCGCGCGCCGGTGCGGCGCGCTCGAGCGTCCCGACGATTGGTGCCACGAGGAGTCGGCCGTCGAGTTTCCGAAATGGATGGACGGGCTCGGCGCGGCGGCGGGGCTGCGGAAAGAGGCGGTGCTCTTCTCGTATCTCGTGTGCTCGTTCGGCGTCCATCCCGCCGAGCCCGCGGGATGGCCGGGGACGGGCGCCCGTGTCGTGAGCCAAAGGATGAAAGAGAAGGGCCTCACCCAGTGCTTTCTCTGCACGACGGACGGCAAGCGCAAGGCGCGCGTGCTCGACTCGCGCAGGACGGCGGCGAACGAGGCGTTCGTCGAGTCGGCGCGAGGCCAGGTTTTCGCGGACGTTCAGCTCGACGCGAAGGGCGACGTGCAGTCGTTCACCGACTGCGGGGCGGCCGGCGAGGCCGACGTCACTGTCTTTCCGCGACCTGGACCAGGTCGCCGATCATGACGGCGTCGAAGCCGGTGAGCGGCGTCGCCTCTTTCTCGTAAAACTTCTCGAGCCGGGCGATCGAGACCGTCTTGTCGACGTGGATGATCTTGAGGCGGGCGATTTTCACGGGCGTGTCGCCGAGCAGCTTGCTGTTGATGTTGTCGAAGGCCGAGAGCTTGCGCACGGCCTCGATGACCAGGCCCTTGCGCAGCCCGTTGTTCGTCCCGGCATTGACGTAGTAGTCCTTGTAGACCACCTCGCCGGCCTTCATCGGGAGCTCCCGCACCACCGAGGTCACGAAAAAATCGGAGGCATGGTTGTAGCGCGCGATCCCCAGCATCAGCAGGGTCGCATACATGATATTTAGGCCCACGGCCTTGAGAAAGCCTGCGTTCATACAGTTACAATCGTCAGTTCCCGGGACGGACTTTACATTCAACCTCTGCCGGGCTGATGCCGAAGAGTCAGGACCAGGTGCTTAACTGAAATGAATAGCGGCAAATTTTTCCCAGTCGACATTCGCGCTTTCCGGTCCGCGTCGAAAGACATCACTTTCGACGTGTTCCTGAAGCTGAGCGAGGACAACTTCGCGCACGTGTTCTCCAAGAGCTCGGGCGTCGATTACCGGCGCCTGGCGAAGTACATCCACAAGGGCGTCACGCACCTCTACCTGCGCCAGGAGGA
>JACQAX010000423.1 GCA_016194795.1 Deltaproteobacteria bacterium
ACCGGCGCGGCATACCCTCCACCTGTCGCGGCGAGATGGAGTCCGGCGCGCCCCGTGGCGACGTAGAGAAGAAGGAATGCGATTCTGCGCGCGACCATGCCACGCGAGGATAACACATCGGTCGGAGTTGAGCTGGTTTCGTGGAGGGCGCGTGCAACAGTTTCTGGCCGACCCTCTTGCGCCGGGCGTTCGTCCGGGAGACGTTGAAACTCTGAAATCCGCAAAGCTTCCTCAGCACGTTCTGGTCCTGAAACAGGAGCTGGAGCGCCGGCAGAAAATGAACCGGCGCTACTCGCTGCGGGCCTTCGCTCGTTTTCTCGACATGGATGCGTCGGGGCTTAGCCGGGTGCTCGCGGGCAAGCAGGAGCTGTCCCTCTCTTGCTGCCTGCGAGTGCTCAAGAAGCTCAAGCTCGACGTCGACCAGCGCATGCAGTTCATGGCGTCGGTGACGTCCGAGCGGCGGCGCCGCGCCACGAGTTTCTTCGACAAGGCGTTCGGCATCGGCGCCGGCGGGCGGGACGAGTCGCTCTATCTCGCCTCTACCCCCGACTACGTCTACGTCGTCGACCGCAGTGGCCGTTTTCTCTACGCCAACGACGCCCTGGCCGCGATGAGCGGCCACGCGCCGGCCGAGTTGATCGGAAAGCGCCGCGACGAGCTCGACACCGACTCGGCGGTATCGCGCGAGATCGAGCGGCGCGACGAGGTCGTGTTCACCGAGGCGCGGTCGCTGCAGTACGAGCTCAGCTTCGTCGACAAGGGCCGCACGCGCTGGGTCGAGAAGATCGCCAATCCCGTGCTCGACGAGTCCGGCAAGGTGGTCGCGCTGGTGGCCGCCGTTCGCGACATCACCGAGCGCCGGCACGCCGCCGACGAGCAAGTTCGCGTCTTTCAGGCCGTGCTGCGCGGCGAGACCGTCACGAGCCGTATCGTGGTCACGCGCGAGGACGGCAGCGCCGCGACGCTCGAGCTCACCGCGGCTCCCCAGAGAAACGAGCTGGGCGACATCATCGGCGGGGTGGCGACCTTCCGCAAGGTCTAGGCCTTGCTCAGTCGGCGCGCTCGAAGACGAGGCGCAGCTTCGTACCGGGCGCGAGCCACTGGTCATGCGACGGCAGCTGCTCGCGCAGCGCGCCCGAGCCGACGACCTCGATGTCGAGCGGCTGGTCGCCGATGTTGCGCAGCGCCTCGCGCACGCTCAGGCCGCGCAGGTCGGGGAGGCGGATCTGGGCCTTCTCGTTGTGCTCGGGGCGCGCCGCCGGCAGGTCGATGAGCGCGGCGGGCTTTTTGGCCGCCGAAAGCCTCTCGGCCAGCGCGTTGATCGAGGTGCGGTTCGAGAGCTCCTGGATCCGGCTTCCGCTGTCGACGGGCGGGATCTGCTGGCGCAGCAGGCTCGCGCGCATGATGTCGCGGAAGGCGGGGGCCGCCGTCTCGCCCGCGTAGAATTTTCCCTGGGGCTCGTCGATCACGACGAGCGCGACGAGCTTCGGGTCGCGCGACGGCGCGAAGCCCGCGAACGAGGCGATGTGCCGGGTTCGCGAGTAACGGTGGGTGTCGGAGTCCACCTTCTGCGCCGTGCCCGTCTTGCCGGCGACGGGCCACTCGGAAAGCTGCGCGGCCGCGCCCGTGCCCTTTTCCTCGACGACCGTCTCGAGCATCCGCGTGACCTGCGAGGCGATCGCCGGCGAGAACATCTTTCGCGTGCGGATCGTGTCGAAGCGGTGGCCGAGCTTGTAGCGGATCGCGCCGCGCTCGAGCGAGTCGGGGTCTTCGGACAGCACGGCCTTGACGAGCTTCGGCTGCACCCATTTTCCGCCGTTGGCGAGCATGAGATAGTACGAGAGGATCTGGAGCGGCGTGACCGTGAAGCCGTGGCCGAAGCCCGTGTTGGCCAGGCGCACCGGCGTGTTGAGGCCCTTGACGCTGAAGCTTCCCGAAACCTCGCCGGGCAGGTCGATGTCGGTGCGTTTGCCCACGCCCATGCGGTCCATGAGGGCCGCCAAGGTCGACGGGCCGAGGTCGAGGGCCAGCTTGGCGGCGCCGATGTTGCTCGAGTACTTCAAGATCTCGCCCATCGTGAGCCACTCGTATTTTTCGCGCGCCTCGGCCTCCGAGATCTTGTACTTGCCGACCTTGAAGCTGCCCTTCTCGCAGTACAGCTTGGTCTCGGGCGTGCGGCCCTTCTCGAGCGCCATGCCGACGACGAAAGGCTTGAAGGTGCTGCCGGGTTCGTAGGTGTCGGTGATCGCGCGATTGCGGCGGCTGTCGGCCAGCGCGCTCTTGGGCGCGTTCGGGTTGTAGGTCGGGTAGTTCGCCATCGCGAGGATCTCGCCGGTGCCCACCTCGGCGACGATCACCGTGCCCGAGCGCGCCTTGTGCTCCTCGAGCGCGAGGCGCAGGTTTTTCTCGGCCTCGTACTGCACGGCCTTGTCGATCGTGAGGACGAGCGACTGGCCGTCCTTGAAGGCGAGCATGCCGCGCTCGTCGCGAAAGATCTTCCGGCCCATCGCGTCCTTGAGGGACGAGATGCGCGCGCGCTCGCCGTTCAGGATCGCGTCGTAGAAGAGCTCGAGGCCCTCGAGCCCCTGGCCGTCGACGTTCACCGACCCGAGCACGTGCGCGCCCAGCTCGCGATTCGGGTAAAAGCGCTTGGTTTCCTCGGCCAGCCCGATCGCGTCGCCGTAGTCGAGCACGCCGTGGTCGCGCAGCGCCTGTTCTTCGGCGGGGGTGAGCTGGCGTTTGACCCAGACGAACCCTTTTTCGGACGCCATCTTCGGCGCCAGCTGCGGCACCGGCACGCGGATGGCTTTGGCGACGTTATACAGCGCCCGGATGCGCTCGGCGCGCGGCAGCTCCTTGCGGGCGATCTCGGGACGGAAAAAAAGCGAGTGCACCTTGATGCTGATGGCGAGACCTTCGCCGTTGCGGTCGAAGATGAGCCCGCGCCGAGGGAGCGCGGTGAGCTTCGAGCTGAACTGGCGCTCGGCCATGCGCGCCAGCCGCGGGTCGCTGTAAAGCTGAAGCTGTACCGCGCGCGCCACGATGGCTCCGGCGAAGATCAGGAAACCCGCCTTCAGGATTCGGATGCGCGTCGGGCTAGCTCCCATCGGTCAGCGAGCCCCCAGGGGAAGCCCGAGGCTCAGGACGATGTTCTGGTCGGGTCTGGGCGGATGCATGCCGAGCTTGAGCCGCGCGATGTGCTCGAGGCGCTGCGGCGACTTGGCTTCGTTGATCTGGAGGGTGAGCTTGCTGCACTCGTCGCGCGTGGAGCGCTCGCGCTTCTCGAGCTCGTTGATGTCGTAGCTGATGCTCACGATCTGGAGCCGGACCCAGACAAACGCGCAGGTCAGGAGCGTTGCACCCAGGATCGCGGCGAAATGGCGGCCTCGCATAAATCCAAAACCTTCCTAGTTTTTTTCATAAACCCTCAGCTTCGCGCTGCGGGATCGCGGGTTCGCGTCCACTTCGTGTTCGCCCGCCGTGATCGGTTTCTTGGTCAGCGCGCGAACCTTCCCCGCGTTCTTCTGACCCCACCTTTTCACGAGTCGATCTTCGAGAGAGTGGAAGGTAATCACCGCCAACCTGGCGGAACCACCCATCTTTAGGATAACACCTTCCAGAAAATGATCCAGTACGCGCAGCTCGTCATTGACGGCGATGCGCAGGGCCTGAAAGACGAGCGTGGCGGGGTGGATGCCGCCGCGGTCGCGGGGGCTGATCCGCTCGAGAAAGCCGGCAAGGCTCAGCGTCGAGTCTTTCACCTCACGGTCGGCGATCGCCGCTTTAATGCGCTGCGCTAAGCGATGTGCGCCGATGATTTCTCCATAAGCCTTCAGGATGTCGCCCAGCTCCTGGTCAGAAACCTCTTCAAGCAGCTCCCACGCCGACTGTCCCTTGCGCGAAAGTCGCATGTCGAGGGGGCCGTCGACCTGAAAGCTCATGCCGTAGGCCGCGTCCTCGAGCTGGTTCGACGAGTAACCCAGATCGAGCAGCAGCCCCGACCACGGTGGGCCGAAGCCCTCCGCGACGGAGGCATCGGCTTCGACGAGCCGGGAGAAGTTTCCTTCGAAAAAGCCCAGGCGTCCCTTTTCGACGTAGGGCGCGAGCGATTTGCGCGCGGCCGCCACCGCCGCAGGATCCTGATCGCACGCGAGCACGCGCGCCCGCGGAAGCTTCTCGAGCAGCGCGCGGGTGTGGCCCCCGCCGCCGAGGGTGCCGTCGACGATCGTGCCACCGGCGCCGGCGAGGCCCGCGAAGGCGTCGAGCACCTCATTGAGGAGCACGGGGACGTGGCGGTTGGCTTCTTCGCTCATGGCGCCAGGACGAGCTTGAGCGCGCTCCGAGTTTTCGCCGGGATGAGCTTGGGGTTGGTCATGATCGCGAACTGGCTCGCTTTGCGGCAGGCGCAGTCGGGCTTGTCCTCGAACGACGCGACGAGCTTCGAGAGCAGCTGCTTGGCGCGCGCGACGTTCTCTTTCATGATCTTGATGACGGCCTCGACCGTGACGTGCTCGACGGTCTCGTTCCAGCTGTCGTAGTCGGTGACCATGGCGACCGTGCAATAGCAGAGCCCCGCCTCGCGCGCGAGGTACGCCTCGGGCACGTTCGTCATGCCGATGACCGAGAAGCCGGCCTGATGGTTGGCGCGGCTTTCGGCGCGCGTCGAGAAGCCCGGCCCTTCCATGCACACGTAGGTGCCGCCCTTGTGGTACGTGAGCGGCACTTCAGAGGCGGCGGTGTTCGCGCGGCCCCAGAGCGTCGGGCAGATCGGGTCGGCGAGCGCGACGTGTCCCACGCAGCCCTCGCCGAAGAACGTGCTCTTGCGGATGCCCTTCGTGCGGTCGACGAACTGGTCGGCGAGCACGAAGTGGCCAGGCTCGTACTTGGCTTGAAGGCTGCCGACGGCGCTGACCGAGAAGACGTTGCGTACGCCGAGCTTCTTCAGCGCGTAGATGTTCGCGCGAAAATTGATCTCGGTCGGCGAGATGCGATGGCCGACGCCGTGCCGGGGAAGAAAGAAAACGGGCCGCTTGTGCAGGCGCCCTTCGATGATCGCGTCGCTCGGCTTGCCGAAGGGCGTGGCCACGCGATGCGCCTTCTTCGTTTGAAAGCCGTCCATCTCGTAAAGACCGCTACCGCCGATGATTCCGATCGCTTCAGTCGTCATAAGTTTGGCTGCGTCAGCTCCTCTGGTGACAATAATCCCGCTTTTTTTCTTTTATCCATCAAAAGCGAGACCGTGTCCATCGGCAGCTGGCGAAGGGTGCCGGCGGCCCGAGCCAGAGAAAAGATCTGCGCGAGGTGCTCGACGAGCTCGAGGCGAAGGTAGGCCTGCTCGAGCGAAGCGCCCCAGGCGAAAACGCCATTGCCCTGCACGAGCGCGGCTGAAGCGCGCCGGGCCGCGGCGCCCAAGGCGCCGACGTCTTGCGCGACGCAGGGGGCGGCGAGACCGAGGCTTACGACCGCTTCGGGCCAGAAGTCGACGGGAAGCGACTGGCCGCCGAGGCCAAGC
>JACQAX010000424.1 GCA_016194795.1 Deltaproteobacteria bacterium
GCGCAGCACGTTCGACGACCACTTCAACGCGACCGTCGCGGATCTCGCGACCGTCAACGCGAAGAACAAGCAGGTCCTCGACCACCAGGGCCACATCGTCAACCAGCTCGAGAAGTTCCGCGAGGCGGTGGCCGGCGTGAGCCTCGACGAGGAGACCACCAACCTCGTGCAGTTTCAGCACGCGTTCGACGCGTGCGCCAAGGTGATCAAGGTCGCGGACGAGATGCTCGAATCCATTTTGCGCATGAGAGGATGACTTAGGCTATGCGGGTCAGTGACAACACATCAGCAGCTGCGGTCGGGGATTCGCTCAAGCGAACCCGCACCAAGATGGAGAAGCTGCAGATCCAGAACGCGACGCAGAAGAAGCTGCTCACGCCCAGCGACGACCCCGCTGCCAACACCAAGATCATGGACATCCGCACGGATGCCACGATCAACTCGCAGTTCGAGAACAACGCGGCCCTCGCCAAAACGCGTCTTTCCGCCACCGACAATGCCCTGAACGAGCTCTCGGACATCTTCACGCGCGCCAAGGAGATCGCCATCGGCCAGTCCAGCGACGGCAGTGCGTCGGCCGATTCGCGCCTCGGCGTCGCCCAAGAGGTCGCGAACCTCTATCAGCAGCTTGTTTCGGTGGCCAACCGTCGCGTCGGCCAGCACTACATCTTCGGCGGCTTCAAGACGCTGGCCCAGCCCTACGACCATGACGGAGAATTCAAGGGCGATACGGGAGAGATCCCGGTCGAGATCCAGAAGAACGTCTTCATTGGCGTCAATGTGCCCGGCCCGCAGGTCTTCGAAGCCAAGAAGTACAGAACGGTCGATGCTGGAAGGACTCCGGCAGCACTTGAGCGAGATCCTCAGACATCGGTCGATCAGCACAAGCCCGCGACGGGACCGACCGACGGTCGCCAACCCGCAGCGCCCGCCGAAACGGTTAATATCTTTCGCGAGCTCGACCAGCTCCGTGTCGGGCTAATGACCAATGATACCGCGACTATCCGCGACACGATGGAACACTTTGATACCATCATCCAAAACCTCATCACGACGCGAGCGAAGATCAGCTCGCGCGTGGCTGGGATTGACGCGACCATTAGCTCAACGCAGCGGACCGATGCGACAAACGCCGAGCTGGCAACGCAGCTTGAGGATGCCGACTACGCCGAGCTGTGGTCGAACCTGGCAAAAGAGGAGACCGTTCTGAAGTCATCCTTGCACGCCGCGCAAAAGCTCATCCAACCGACATTGTTGGATTTTTTGCGGTAGGGGATAATATTCATTGATTAAGGGTATTTCTATCGATAAGTAGATCTCCCGGTAACGGACTACTAAAGAAGTAAGGGAGATGGAGAGTATTAAGTCATGTTAGTATTAACACGGAAGCTTGGCGAAAGTATTGCGATCGACGACCACATCAAGATCGTTGTGGTTCAGATCAAGGGTAAGCAGGTGCGCTTGGGAATCAAGGCGCCGAAAGAAACTAAGATTCATCGCGAAGAAGTTTATATGGCGATTCAGGAGCAGAACAAAGAGGCGATCACCGCTTCGCCCGCTTCGCTTCAAGACGTGTCGAAGGCCATTAAGGGGTGACATGATTTTGTTACAATCAGTTTCTGCAAGACAGGGAGGTCGAGCATGAAAATAACAACCGCGAACTTCGGTGAGCTGGATGTCAGCGGCGAAGAGATCATCACGTTTCCCGAGGGAATCCTCGGCTTCCCCGAGCTGCACCGCTACTGCCTGGTCGATCCAGGCGACGACACGCTCATCCTCTGGCTGCAGTCGCTCGACGACGCGCGCATCGCGTTCGCCGTGCTCGAGCCCAAGATCTTCAAGTCCGATTACATCGTGAAACTTTCGGGGCAGGAGCTCAAGCAGCTCAAGCTCGACAACATCAACCAGAGCATCGTGTTCACGATCCTGACGATTCCTCGCGGCGACGCCACGCAGATGACGTCGAACCTCAAGGCGCCCATCGTCATCAACCTGAAAGAGCAGATCGGCAAGCAGGTCGTGCTTCAGGAGAACGAGTACACCCTCAAGCACATGATGTTCCGTGAGCTCAAGGCTGCTCTCGCGACCATCGAGGCGACCAAAGCCGCGCAAGCTACGGCGGCGGAAGCGCGCCTCGCGACGAGCCTGCCGATCAATCTTCGATCGATGGTGCCAAGCTCGCAGGTCAAGTCGCTCTAAGCTGATCCGCGCCGATCCAGATCAGACGCTCGTCTCGGTGGCCTGCTTGGCCATCTCGAGGTACGTCTGGATCTCGGGATTCGACGGATCCTGCTTCAGCGCGCGGTCCCACTCGAGCTGCGCGTCGATCACGTTCCCCTGGGAAAAATACATGAGCCCGAGGTGGACGCGCCCGGCGACGTAATCTTGCTGCTCGTGGCAGAGCTGCTGGAGCTCCTGGATCGCTCGCGTCGTGAAGCCTTTTTTAGCGTAGACCTTGGCCATCTTGATGCGAATGTCGAGCTGTCGCGGCGCCAGGCGCGCGGCGCGCGAGTAATCCGAGAGCGCGTCGTCGTAGCGGTGGTACTTGAAATAAAGGTCGCCGAGCTCGACGTGCTTGAGCGCGAACTTGCGATCGAGCAGGTCGTCGGTTCCGTGGCGCTTGAGCGCGAGCGACTGGTTGGCGACCTGATAGATCTTCTTGGCATCGTCGTAGCGGCCGACGTCGTTGTAGATGATGCTGAGAGAGATGGCGGCGTCCGTATGCTTCGGATCGACGCTGAGGATGCGCTTGAAGCATTCGATGGCCGGCGTGAGCTCGCCCTGAAGATAGTGGCAGGAGCCCAACAGGTGCAGCGCCGCCTTCTTATCGGTTTCGCTGGAGTCCTGGCGGCTGAGGCAGAGCTGGCATTCGGCGCGCGCCTCGACGAAGCGCCGCTCGCGGATGAGCTGCTGGACCTGGTCCGCACTGAATTTCTCGGAGCTCGTCGCGCTCATCGCCCTCCCACCTTGTCGAGCCAATCGCCGACGTCCTTAGCGTATGTGCCGGTGGGGTAGCGTGTCAAATAGACACGGTAAACGTGTTTTGCCTCATCCTGCTTCTGATCGCGAATCAGGCTCTGGCCCCAGCGCCAGTAGGCATATTGTTCCGAGGAGGTGTTGGGAAAGCGCGTGGTCATCTTCTCGTAGCGTCCGGCGGCGCTGTCGAACTGCTCCTGGCGGTAGTAAAAATCGGCGATGTACTTCTCTTTGCCGGCAAGCCTCTCCGTCGCTTCCGACAGGTGCTTCGTCGCTTCGCCGACGTACTGCGATTTCGGGTACAGGTTCAAAAGCTCGCGATACGCGTCGATCGATTTGCCGGCAGGGCCGAGGTCGCGGTCAACGCCGCCCGGGAGCTGGTTGAAGTATGACTCACCGATTCGAAAGAGCACGTAATCGGCCTTCTCGTGCTTCGGGTGCATGTCTCGAAAGCTTTCGTAGGCGGCGGCCGCCTCGATGAACGACTCTTCGTCGAAATACACGTCGGCGATGCGAAGCTTCGCCTGCGTGGCGAGATGGCTGTACGGAAACTTGTTCTTGAGGCCCTTGAGCTTGTCGAGCGCCATCTGATAGCGCTTGTCGTGGATGTCTTCCTCGGCGTCCTTGAAGAGTTCCTGAGGATTGCCTTCGTCGACCTTCTTGCCCGAGCACGCCGCGAGCTGCATCGCCGCGACAAGCGCCCAGACGACGCAAAAAAACTTTGTTTTCGTCATAATGTGAGTAAGTCCTTTTCCACGATCCAGCCCACGTTGCCTAGGGAAAAACGAA
>JACQAX010000406.1 GCA_016194795.1 Deltaproteobacteria bacterium
ACTGGGCAAAATTTCCCCGCAAATGTTGGACTCGTCGCGATGACGCAAGGCAGGAAGTTTCCGTCGCGCCGTTTTGCTTTTGCGAGGGCGGGGGAATAAAATAAAAGCACTAGGCGGTCCCCAATGCCCAAAACTTTTCCCATCCGTGCCTATCACATCGCAGAAAGACTCCGTCTTCGCGAGGTGAGAGACAAGCTCGGCTACACTCCGAAAGAATTTTCGAACTACGAGATGGTCGTGCAAGCGACGGGCGAGGACGCGTTCATCCTCCTCTATAACTTCGGCTCGGTCGTCTTCTTCAACGTCTCCGACAAGGACCTCGAGATCGAGATGGCGCGCCTGTCCGAGTTTCGGACGCCGTCCGATACGATGAGAACGAGCGACAATTTCGTGATCGAGATCTCCGACTCCGACACGAACCGCGCGCAGTTCGACCGCCTCGAGGTTCGCCAGCTCACCTACGATTCGATCAAGATCGCGTCCGTCCTCCTCGCGCAGAGCACGGCGCTCGAATACTACGAGATCCTCATCGAGAACCTCATGGAGAAGACGGGCAAGTACTCCCGCCGTCTCGAGAAGGAAGGCGAGTACCTCGAGAAAACCGAAGATCTCCTCAAGTTCATCGGCATGTGCATGAGCACCCGCCAGGACATCATCTCCAACCTCTACATCGTCGACAGTCCTGACGAGGTTTGGGAAAATAATGATCTTGAAAGGTTGTTCACCAACCTTAAAGCGATCCTTGATATCGACGTCCGCTATCGCGCGCTCGAGCACAAGATCCAGATCATACAGGAGAGCATCGAGATCATCGTCGATCTCACCAAGTCCCGGCGCACCACCCAGCTCGAGCTGACGATCATCGCGCTCTTCGCCCTCGACATCATCATTTCTATTTTCTTTAAATTTCGCTGATGTTAATCTTTTCTCATAGGGGAGACAGATGACAAAAGCTGATCTGGTCAACGTGGTGGCCGACAAAGCGAAGCTGCAACATCGGCAGGCCGAAGTAGTCGTGAATCTCGTGTTCGACCTCATGGCCGACGCGCTCAAGAAAGACGACCGCATCGAGATCCGAGGCTTCGGAAGCTTCGTGAATCGCAGCTACGGCAGCTATCAGGGCCGCAACCCCAAGACGGGCGCCGTCGTTCAGGTCGCCCCCAAGCGCGTGCCGTTCTTCAAAGTCGGCAAAGAGCTCAAGGAAATGGTCGACGTCTACAACTATCCTCGTCCGGGCGTGACGCCTCAGCCGCTCAAGGACGACGATGACGATGACGACGACGATAACGAGTGATCGCCGCGTCGCGAGCTGACGGATCCTCCCGATGAGCATCGTTCACATCTTTCTCCTGGCGGTCGTGCAGGGGCTGGCCGAGCTTCTTCCGGTCTCCAGCTCCGCCCACGTCATCGTGGCCGAAAAGCTCCTCGGGCTCGACCCCAGCTCGCCCGAGATGACGTTCCTGCTCGTCATGCTCCACACCGGCACGATGTTCGCCGTGCTGGTTTATTTCTGGAAGCGCTGGAAGGCGCTGGTCACCGGCCCGCGCAAGACGCTCGTGCAGTTCGTGAAGATGCTCGCGCTCGCCACCGGCGTCACCGGCGTGCTTGGTTTCGGCCTCAAGGCCGTCATCGAGAAGATCGTGTTCGCGGGTACTCCGCATTCCGAGATCGAGCACCTTTTCGGCAACCTCCCGCTCATCGCGGTCGCGCTCACCGCCGTCGGCGCTCTCATCCTCTATGCCGGCATCAAGTGCGACTCCGCGCGCAATCTCAAGTCTCCGCTCAACGCGCGACGCTCGTTCTTCATCGGCGCCATCCAGGGCATCTGTCTCCCGTTCCGGGGCTTCTCGCGCTCGGGCGCCACGATCTCCGTGGCGATGCTTCAAGGCGTCTCAAAAGAGCTCGCCGAGGAGTTCAGCTTCGCGCTCGCCGTCGTGCTCACGCCGCCCGTGATCGTCCGCGAGCTCTCTCGTCTTCTCAAGGCCGCGCACGCGAGCGGCGCGGGCCTGTCTCACGAGCTTTTTCTTCCCGGGATGCTTGGGATGGTGTTCAGCTTCGGCGCAGGCCTCCTTGCGCTCAAGTGGGTGTCGTCGTGGATCGAAGGCGGTCGCTGGAAGTTTTTCGGCGTCTATTGCTTTCTCTTTGCTGGCGTTGTGCTCGCGGTTCACTTTTCTGGTTGATCTTCCCGCGCCGAAATTCAAAATCTGAGATCTGGGATCCTTGGTCATGGACGCGGGACTCGACCGACTACAGTCGCCGGCTCCTGCCGGCTCCTTCCGTCGGCGGCTCAGTCGCTCAGCTTGCCATCCTGGCAAGCTGCCCCGCGCGAGCTCGCTTTGCGAGCCCCCGCGGGTCGCTTCTTCGGGTTCGAGTCCGATCGTCACCGGGCAAGTTGGGGCTTTTCGCGTCGCGGGATTCTTAGATTAACGGTGGAGGTGGGGGAAAATGGAGGTGACGATCGGACTCGAACCGATACACAACTGATTTGCAATCAGTGCCCTTAGCCATTTGGGTACGTCACCTCACAATAGCTGCTGCTAAGCATTAATTTTTAGGCTCCAACCGTATCTTTGTCAATCCGCAAAAGGGCGCTATCCTTTTCTTATGACTGCCAAGAACTTAGGCGAGATCCTTCTCGAGCAGGGCATCATTGATCGCGACGCGCTCGATCGCGCGCTGCAGATCCAGAACCGTCGTCTCGGCGAGATCCTCATCGAAGAGCGCCTCGCCGATCCCGTTGCCATCGCGCAAGCGCTCAAGTTCCAGGCGCGTGCCAGGACGGGCCGGCGCACGACACGCCTGAGCGTCGAGACGGCGGCGCTCGACGACATTCTAAGACGCCTCGAGCACCTTGAGGACCAGGTCGGAGTCGATCCGGCGCAGGCCCCGCCCTATCTTTCGTCGCTCACGTCGTTGCGTCAGTCCGTCGAGCTCCTGATGCTCGAGCCGGTCGACACGATCTTCAACAAGGCGCGCTGGATCGCCGAGCACGCGTCCGGCGAGCTCGGCAAGACCGTCAAGCTCGTGTGCGAAGGGGGCGGTATCACGATCGACCGCATGCTCGTCGAGGAGCTCGCCGACATGGCTCTTCATCTCGTGCGCAACGCCATCGACCACGGTCTGGAGGCGCCCGGTGACCGCGTCAGTGCCGCGAAGGACTCTACGGGCACCATCCGCATGGGTGTCGCGACTTACGGCGGTCGTCTCGTGCTCAGCGTGACGGACGACGGGCGTGGCATCGACGAGGACGCTGTTTTCGAACGTGCGGTGCAGAAAGGGCTGCTGGCCGCGGGACGCGACGAGGTCGACTCGCAGGCGTTGTTCCGCTTTCTCTTCACTCCGGGTTTTTCGACCCGGGAATCCGCCACCGCCCTCTCGGGGCGGGGAGTCGGGCTAGACGTCGTCGAAGCCGCCGCGATTCGCCTCGGTGGTGACGTCGGCGTGACGTCCCAGAAGGGAAGCGGCGCGACCTTTCGCATCTCAGTGCCTCTCCAAAGCGCGCGCCTCACTGTTCTCCCGTTGCGCGCCGGAGACGAGTGGGTGGCCGTGAACGCAGCCGAGATCACCGCCATCGAGCGCACGAGCGACCCCGCCGGTCTCCTGCTCGCGGCCTCGATGTTCCCGGGTTCCGCTCCGCTCGCGCCCGCCCGCGCGCCCTTCCTCAAGGTGGAATGCCTGGGTGGCTCGCGCTGGGCTTTCGACGAGGTCGGTCAGCCCGAGGACGTTCTCGTGCGCGAGGCGTCCGCTTTCGCCAAGGGTTCGCACGGCGTGATCGGCGGAGCGCGCATGCGAAGCGGCCGAAGCATGCTGCTCGTCGATCTCGAGCTGCTCTCGGCGATCGCGACACCGCTCTCGACGACCTGACTTGAGCTCAGCTCAAACCCCGCGCGTCTGTGGTTCCCAGATGTGCTTGTGCAGCTGAGTCTGCATCCGGGCGTCGAGTCGATCCTCGATCATCCATTCAGCGAGGCCGCGGAGCTCGAGTTTGCCGAATGAGGGCGAGAACAGCACGGTGAAACGGCTCATGAGGTCGTACTTGCCGCAAACGGCTTTCGCCCAGTCGTAATCGGCGCGATCGCAGAGCACGAACTTGATCTCGTCGCTGGGGACGAGGTGCGCGAGGTTCTCGAACGCCATCTTGGCGACTTCGCCGCTCGCGGGCGTTTTGATGTCCATCACGATCTTCGCCAGCCCTGCATACGGCGCGACGTCCTCTTCGCCATCAGTCTCGATCGAAACCCGCTTTCCCGCGGCAACGAGCGCGCGAACGAGCGGCAGGCTATTGGGATGCGCCAAAGGTTCGCCGCCGGTGAGCAGAACCCATTTCGTCCCGTGTGCGTCGACCTCGCGCAGGATCTCCGGCACCGTCATCCACTTGCCGCCGGTGTACGAGTAGGTCGTGTCGCAGTAAGTGCAGCGCAGAGGGCAACCCGTCACGCGAATGAAGCTGAAACGTTCGCCGGCCAGGGTCGACTCGCCCTGGATGCTGTGAAAAATCTCGGTGATCTTCAGCCGTGGCTCCATGCGGCGTTTCATAGCACAAAAAAGCACAAGGCCAGAGCATCCATTGCCCTGGCCTTGCGTCGATCCGAAGAAATGAGTCCGCCAACCTTGCGATTTAACGCAGTGGGGGACGGGCTGGCGGAGCATCAAATTCCCATTTGAACTGTTCGTCGAAGGCCGGTTCCTGTGGTGGCCCACCGCGATGTGGGCTCTCGCCGATTCGCGGGTAGACCACCCGTGTGAGGGGGGTTCCGTGAACAGGCACCGTACCATCTCCTTTGGCAACCCAGCCGGCGTAAGCCTAAATTCCTTTAGACCGTTAGCCCTGTGGCTTTGCGACCCTTGGGTTTCCCCAAGGGCTGCCTTTTTCAAAGGGAAGCGCTGCTTGGCGCTTTCTCCGATCGGGCCGTGCAGGTCCGTACTCCGTACCTCCTTCAAGAAACGGCATCATTCCATGAAGGACCCCGCGGCCAACCGAAAAATTTTGTCGGTTTACGACGTGTTGAATTTCATCCGATTGTCCCCTATCTCTAGCGTCGGAACGTCCGACGCTTCTGACCCCTACAGATGAGTTTACGCCGATGATGCTATGTGTCAATAACCGATAAAAAGCATATTAATTCAATGACTTGTATTGTTCATCGAAAGAAATGAGTCAGCCCTCAAAAGGCGTAATACAGCTCGGTCATCACGCCCGTCGAGGCCTGATCGAGCTGCATGGTCACTTCGTACGTTGGCGTGAGGTACCAATGCGGGCTGAATTGATGTCTCCAGCCGAGATCGATCGTGTGCGTCCATTTTCGGCTCGAATCGATTTCTGTCGCCTGGTACCGCGGTATGATGGCATCGCGTGGCGCCAGCTGCCAGGTCGACTGAAGCGCAAGCGTTGTGTGCGGCAGCCCCTGAATCGTCGAAGTCAGCAACAGCGTCTCGACATCCGTCGTGTTCTGAAGCGAGCGGTCGAAAAAACCACGGCTGTTGTCGTAGCCGTGAAAGCCGGCGCTGAAGCTCGAGATGAGCTCATTGGACCACGGGTAATAGAGGTCGAAGCTGAAAGCCGACTCCTTGCCGGAATTCGCAGGATACTCGATGATGTTCGTCTTCATCGAGTTGCCGAGATAGCCGAGTCGTACCCAGAAAAGGGGCGCTTTCTCCTCTTTGCGCTCGTAGATCTGAGAATGAAGTGTTCTGAGAGCCAGCTCGCGATAGTCGTCCGGGTCGAGGATGGACGGAACAAAAATCCAAGTCAAACCGATCGAGCCGCCGAGGGTCCGCTCGCGCTGCAGCGGCGATTGCGCGATATTGAATCCAATGTCGAACGCCAGATTCGAGACCGAGTAGCCGATGCTGAGCGTGCCTTGGTAGAAGGTGTCCGTATCGAGCCCGTCGAACGTGGGCGTGCGGCTGTGGGCAAACGAGGCGGCGACAAAACTCTTCTCGTCGATTCCCCAGGTGCCAGACGTGAGGAATGTGATTTGCCGGTCCGAGTTGAAACTGACTTTCTGGCCAATTGACGATTGACTTGCGAACGAAATGGTAGCAAATAATAGGTACGAAGAGACCGCCAGGCCGATCCTACGAACTTCGTTTTTCCGCGAAGCGGTAGTTGTCCTAAAAACAATCTTCATTCGTTTTAAAGTTTAACGAAAAAAAGTATTGACGGCGATGTTTCTTTTTTCTATAACCCGGAATTCCGCGCGACACGAAAAGCCCTCTTCGGCTTTGTGAAAACAAGGCCAGGACTCTCGTGTCCGCACGGCGAACGCTCTTTGACAACTAAATAGGAAGGTACTTTTGTTTGAAGCTAGCTAGCGACGTTTAAATTATTTTAGAGGTTGGCTGGAAAGTAGAGCAAACAAAGGAAGTACAAGTAACGGTCACGTTAATTCTAAAAATATAAAAGAGGGGTCTCTTTAATAAAATAGAGAGGCTCCGGAGAACACGTAACGAAACACGACGGTTTTGAAATATAAAACGTCAGTTAGTTTGGTTCTAGAGTTTGAGGGAATCCGGGTAGCTTTTCACAAGCTGCGTTGGAGGAACTCTAAAAGGATAAACATGAGAGTTTGATCCTGGCTCAGAACGAACGCTGGCGGCGCGCCTAACACATGCAAGTCGAACGCGAAAGTGTAGCAATACATGAGTAAAGTGGCGCACGGGTGAGTAACGCGTAGGTGAT
>JACQAX010000443.1 GCA_016194795.1 Deltaproteobacteria bacterium
GGCCGCGGGGCTCGCCAGCGGGGACAGCAGCTGGGAGAGGTTTTTCACGAACCAGAGGGCCGAGTACGCGACCGGCGTGTAGAGACGGGCGTACGGGCCGGTCCAGATATGGATCAGGTTCGGGACGTCGGGTGGCGACAGCAGGGGATTGCGCGTGAAATGGGCCTCATCGTCGCCGCTGATGAACGCGAAGCCGATGCTGCGTCCGTAGATCGCGAGAACCGCCAGCAACAGGAGGATGTACGTGGCCGTGCGTTGCCGCATGCCCCGATCGTAACATTTCTCGAACGGGGTGGCGCGGAGTTATTCGGACGAGAGCTGCCGGCTGCCGCTCGTGGTGAGCTGGGCCGTCGGGGTCTCGGGCTCGAGCTCGGGGTCCTTCAGCACGCGGCGGCGCGGCTGCGCGGGCGCTTCGGCTTCGGCTTTCGCCGGAGCCGGCGCTACGGCGACCGTTTCCGCGGCCTGCGTCTCGGCGGCGGGCGCCGCCTCGTCGGCCTGGAGATGTTCGGCGTCGCTCGCGGCCTTGTGGAATACGCGCCGGGCCGGTTCGGGCTCGGCGGTCTGGTCGCGGCGCGAGAGGAGCGCGTGAGGCGGCGAGGCCGTGTTCGCGGCTTCGAGGCTTTCGTCGTGCTGTGCGGGCTGCGCGGACGATGCCGACGCCTGGAGCGATCCCGCCTCGAGCTCGCCGCCGCCGTTGTTCGCGCTGGCTTCGAGATCGGAGCCTTCGGCCGGCTTCTGAGCCACGTCAACCACCGGCTCGGCGTCGACCGCCGACTCGGACGGATTCGCGGGATTCACCTTCGTGGCCATGACACGAGACTCTTCGTCGGCATCGGGAGCGAACGGCAGGAGCTCGCCGTCGTACGGCGCGGGCGACTTGCTGATCGCCGAGATCGCTTCCTCGTTCGGGACGTGGCAGGCCGCGCCCTGTTTGGCGAGGCTCGCGCAGAGCTTGTTTTTCGCATCGGCGAGGGCGGCGGCGTCGTTGCCGACCCGGTCGGCAAGCTGCATCGCCTGCTCGCGCGCGGTATTGTAAAGAGAAGGGGGAAGGTTGGTGAGGGCGCCGACGACCTCGTCGCCGAAGGTGCCGCGGAGCTTGTCGATCTTCTTGAGCTCGAGCTCGAAGGTCTGCGCGTGCGCCACGGAAAGGCCGAACAAAACAAAGGCCAAAGGAAACTGCTTCAACTTCAACACGACTTGCTCCTACTCACTCTGCTTAGAGCCAACTACAACAACAACTAAGCTCAAGTAGTGCAGGACCGGTGCCAGCTTTTAAGCAGCGAATCGGCCAGCGAAACCGCTCTGAAAGCGGCTTCCCAAGGGTGTACTAAAGTTCGACACCTGCCAGGCCGTTGGGCGTCCACTCGTTGTCCTCGTCGCCCTTGACGCCCACGAGGTAGGTGCCCTCGTCGCCGTTCGAGATCTCCATGTCCGACAGGATCTTCTGGTAGCTCAGCGTCTTCGCCTTCAGGAACGGATCGAGAAACGTCACCACGTTCGGGCCCGACGTCGAGGCGAACTCCGGCAGGCCGGCGGTCACGATCTCGAGGTTGCGCGTGCCGCCCTTGGCGCGGAAGTACTGGCCGTTGACGTACGGGTAGGTGCTGCAGCCGTTGAAGAGCATGATCTGGTACTTGTTCGGGTCGAGCCAGAGGCCCGGCATCTTGCCGAGGTCGAAGTTCTCGCCGAGGCCCGAATGGCCGTCGTAGACGAGGATGTCGGACGAGCTCGCGAGCCGCACGAAGTAGTGGCGGAAGGTGGCGTCGGTCGACTCGTGGTCGGTATCGGCCAGGATCACGAGCACGCGCACGTGGACCTCGCCCACGTCGGCCTCGTAGCGGCGCAGGAAGTTGATGCCGTCGCTCTCGTTGCCCTTCTCGTCGACGCGGAAGCGGTTCTTCTTCTCGGTGAGCTCGTAGCCGCGCTCTTTCAGGTCGTTCTCGATGTACTTGAACGCCGTGAGCGCCTCGTCGCCGCGCTTCGGGCGCTTGCCGTCGACGTTCTGGTCCTCGATGAAGCCGAGGAAAACGGCGATGTCGACGTTCTTGCCGTTGCCGTTGTCGCCGTAGAGGCGGTCATACTCCGGGTAGCTCAGCTGCGTGTTCGGAAGACGCACGAGCTTGCCGCGCGGGTGGATGACGTCGGTGTAGTTGCCGGAAAGCGGGCAGCCGTCCATGTCCGGGTCCCAGTAGTACCAGAAGTCGTCGGCATCATTATACTCGCGATCGGTGCAGAGGTTCTTCTCGCGGCCGTGGCTCTTCACGAGGCCGAGCGGGTAGATGAGGTCGGGCGCGAGCGGGAGCTTCAACGGCACGTAGCGCTCGTCGCGGCCGTGGAACGATTCCTTCTGGAAGACCACGGTGCCGCGGAAGTCGTAGCTCAGCAGCGCGCGGCCGCGGCTGCTGCCGGGCTGCGCGTCGGTGAAGCGGATCTGGTAGCTCTCGCCCAGCGCGCCCGGGTAGCCGAAGTCGCGCTTGAACGACTCCGCCTGGAAAGTTCCCATGAGATGGCGTACCTGCTCGTGGATGAGCGCCAGGGCTTTCTGGCGCGCCGGTCCCGCTTCGTTCAGCTGCTCGACCGTGGCCCTGCCGCCCAGCGCGACGTCGGCGTCGGCGTGGTAGGTGAGCACGGCTTCCGTCGAGTGGCGCCCATAATAAGCGTGGGCGGGGACGGAGGTAACGAAGACGGCGGCCAGCGCGAACAAAATAGCGTTCATTGAGAGCTCCTCGGGAATTTAGTGAGGAGCTACCCAGCCAGCCGCCGATCGTCAACATTGCGCCGCGTTACGGGCTTGCCAAAGCCTTGGCAATATTCAACCGCCCTTCGCTCGCGACTTTTCCCTTGAGCGAGGGGAGCTTGTCGGCCGTGTCCATCAGCCGCGCCTTCACCTCGGCGTACGTCATCGAGGGGTTGTGCGACCAGAGCAACGCCGCGGCACCCGCGGCGTGGGGGCAGGCCATCGAGGTGCCCGACATCTTCTCGTACTTGTTGCCGGGAACCGAGCTGTACACGTCGACGCCGGGAGCGGCGACGTGCACCGACTTGGCGCCGGTGTTCGAGAAGTAGGCGAGCTCGTCCTTCGAGTCGGTTGCCGCGACCGCGAACACGTTCGGGTTGTCGAACCCGCCCGGGAACTCGGGCACCTTGTCGTTGTCGCTCGACTCGTTGCCGGCGGCGGCGACGAAGAGCACTCCTTTGCTCTCCGCGCGGGCGACCGCCGCTTTCAGGCCCTTCACGTCCATCGAGCCACTGCCGCCCCAGCTGTTGCTCAGCACCTTCGCGCCGTGGTCGACGGCGTAGTCGATCGCGCGGATCGCGCCCGCCTCGTCGCCACTGCCGTCGGCGCTGAGAAACTTCACGCCCATGATCGAGACGCGGCGGTTGACGCCGCTCATGCCCTTGCCGTTGCCGCCCACGGCGCCGATCACGCCCGAGCAGTGCGTGCCGTGCGCGTGGTCGTCGAACGGCAGGCCGTCGTTGTGAACGACGTCGAAGCCGACGACGTCCTTGAGCTTGGGATCGGGGTTCGGGTTACGCCAGATATTGAAGGCGAGATCCTCGTGGTTGTAATCGACCCCCGTGTCGATGTCCGCGACCACGGTAGTGAGGCTACCGGTGGTGATGTCCCACGCCTCCTGGGCATCGATGTCGGCATCGACAGTACCACCGCTCTGCCCGGTGTTGTTCAGACCCCAGAGCGTGCCGAA
>JACQAX010000444.1 GCA_016194795.1 Deltaproteobacteria bacterium
GATGCCGAGCACCGGCGTGCCGGTTTTTCGCGCGAGGCTCGTGAAGCGCTCGACGAGCTCGGCGTTCTCGAGCGGCTTCATCTTGAAAAAAACGGGGATGATGAGCTGCGGGGCGAGCCGCGTGAGCACGACCCCGAAAACGGCCGCCCCGATCGCGGCCATCCACCACCAGCCGTTTTTTCCGTATACGAGCGTCGCCGTGAGGCCGAGCACGACGATCGAGCCGAGCACGGCTCCGAGCAGCGCGCCCTTGACGGCATCGAGAGCCCAGTGAGCGAGGGTTTGCGTCGACAGCCCGTACTTCCTGCCGACCACGTGGCGCGCGAACGAGAACGGAAGCGACGGCACGGCGTAGACGAGCGACAGCAGGGCCGAGTACGCGAGCGCGCGAGCCCACGGCGACTGGAAGCGGACCTGGGTTGAAATTGCCCATTCTTCGGCGGCGCCGTTGTAGAGCGCGAAGGTGATCGCGACCGCCAGCGCAAGCTCCGCGACGGACAACGACTTTCGCAGCAGGCGCAGCCGAGCGGCCCAGGGGTGCTCGCCGCTCGGCAATGGCGGCGATGCGGGAATTTTCGGCACGAGGTGAAAGCCCATCCGAGGATTCTAGCACTTTCCTCGCACGACGATGAAGTGCTAACATTCTCTCATGTCGGCACGGCGCTCAATCGTCATATTGGCTCTCGCGGGAACGGTTTTCGCGTCGCCGCTCAGCGCCGGGCGCGCTTCGCCGGCGCCCGTGGTGGTGGCGCCGCCCGCGCTCTCGGCGTGGTGCACGGAGCTCAGCCAGCAGCTCAAGTCGGTGCACCACGAGAAGTGCGTCGCGCGCCCGTGGAAGTTCGAGACGACGACCGCCGGCGGCCATCCCATTCCTTACCTTTATTGGGGAAAAGACCCCGCCGCTCCGGGGCCGTCGGGCGAGCAGGCGGGCCCGCGCCGCATTCTCGTGGTGGGCGCGATCCACGGCGACGAGATCTCGGCGGTCTCGGCGGTTTTCCGTTGGATCGATTTCCTCGACCGCACGAAATCCGACTCGTTTCTTCGCGCCCACACGTTTCTCTTTTTTCCGCTCGCGAATCCTGACGGTTTTTACTCCAGCCCGCGCACGCGCACCAACGGCGCGGGCGTCGATCTCAACCGCAACTTCTCGACGAAGGAGTGGGACGCGCAGGCGCAGCTGTTCTGGAAGAAGAAGGCGTCCGCCGACCCGCGCCGCTTCCCCGGCAAGAAACCCGCGAGCGAGCTCGAGACCCAGGTCGTCGAGAAGGCGATCAACGAGTTCAAGCCTGATCTCATCATCTCGGTGCACGCGCCGTATCGCCTCGTCGACCACGACGGGCCGATCGCGTTTCCCGACATGCAGAGCCCGCTTCCGATCCGAACGCTCGGAGCCTATCCCGGCTCGCTCGGGACCTACGCGGGCATCGAGCGCAACATCCCGGTCGTGACGCCCGAGCTTCCGAACGCGAGGCAGCTGCCCGAGGGCAAGGCCATCGAGCAGCTGCTGCTGTTCATCATGAAATCCAAGTTTTAGGAAAGCTGACGGTAGCCGGTTTCAGAAGTGAAACCCGAGCCGCGTGGCATATTCCCGCTTCAGGAAAAAGATGCGCCGGCAGACGTCCACCGCCCGGATCTCGGTGGGCTCATGCAAGCTGCGATCGGCGAAGTCGCCGACGAACTTGTCCGGCGTGCGCTTCTGCATGCGCAGGCGGAACTCGTACGGCATCTCGCGAAGCGGATGGGCCGGGTTGAACAGGCCGCGGCCGGCGGCGCGCGCTTCGTCGCAGGCCTTGAGGTAGTCTTCGACCTTCTCGCGCTCGAAGAAGTCGCGGTCGCATGACGGGCCGTCGCAGATGACGTACGGCACGGCCTGGCCGAGGCGCACCATCTGGAGGTTCACGTCGCGGCCCCTGTAAAAATAACGGCCGAGGGTGCGGCCGTACTTGTCGAGGCCGAGATCTTGGAGCACGACCTTCGTGCCGACGGGCGTAAGGCGCTCGAGCGCGGCGGTGGCCGCGTCTCCCCACTTGCCCTGGCCGACCATCGGTCCGCCGCCGGGAATCGGCAGATGCGCTTCCGGCGCGTCGATTCCGACCATTCGGATCTTCAGCGTCTCGCCGGACGCGGCGTCGTCGAAGTGGATCGTGTCGCCGTCGGAAACTTTCGAGACGGTGCCACGCAGCATTTTTTCTTCGCCCGCAAACGCCTTTGCGAACGCGGCGATGCCGCAGATCAGACACGCCGCCGTCAGAACGATACGAATCGATGCTCTCATTGAAATCCCCCTGGCGAGGCTCGTACAACAGGTCGGCAGCTTCTGTCCATTGCGCATCCGTGACAGGCATGGAAGCCTTGAAGCATGGGGGGAAAGAGATGAGGCATACTCGTCTTTTGGTTTTGCTTTTCGCGATGCTGGCATTCGCGGCCATTGCCATGGGCGCCGCGCCTCGCAGGCCGAAACCCATCACTTTTCCCAAAGGTTTCCTGTGGGGAGCCGCTACCGCGGCGCAGCAAGTCGAGGGCGGAAACTACAACAACGACTGGTACCAGTGGGAGCTCGCCGGCAAAACCAAGGATCGCGCCGGCCAGGCCGACGACAGCTACCATCTCTACGACACCGACTTCAGCCTCGCCCAGC